>JBBRCM010000024.1:0-35675 GCA_038204855.1 Chitinophagales bacterium | reverse complement strand
CGCAGAGAAAATGAGAAAATGAATTATCGCAGAGAACTCAGCGTAAATCTCTGCTTCTCTTTTTCTCTGCGTTAAAAAAAATTATGAACGAAATAATAAATACAGATTCGGCTGCTAAACCCTTAGGAGCTTATCCTCATGCAAGGCGTGTAGGCAATCTTTTATTCCTTTCCGGCATTGGTAGCAGGAGTGCAAAAGACAATACCATACCTGGATTAGAGCTGGATGCCCATGGAAATATAATTAAATATGATATTGAAGCAGAAACTCATCAGTGCTTCGCCAATGTAAAAGCCGTGCTGGAAGCCAGCGGCAGCAGTTGGGATAAGATTGTGGATGTTACCGTTTTCTTAACCAATATGAAGAAAGATTTTCCAGTCTATAATAGAATTTATGCGGAATATTTTACTGATGTGCAGGCATGCAGAACCACCGTGGAAGTAAAAAGTTTGCCGACTCCGATTGCAATTGAATTAAAAGTAGTGGCAATTGTCTGAACGGGGATTTTAAAGGATTAAAAAGATTAAATGGATTTTATGCAATTTGAAAACACAGTAGCTTTTGCCAAAGCGTTGGATGAAAAAGATTCTTTAAAACATTTCAGAGGTAAATTTTACATACCTATCATAAACGGGAATGAATCCATCTACTTCACCGGAAACTCACTTGGCCTGCAACCCAAAACTACCCAAGATTATGTATTGAATGAGTTGGAGGACTGGGCCAGCTTTGGTGTGGAAGGGCATTTTCATGCAAGGCAACCGTGGTTCAGTTATCATGAAATGTTTCCGCAACTGCTTACAAAAATTGTGGGTGCCTTGCCGGAAGAGATTGTGGTAATGAACCAGCTTACTGTAAACCTGCATTTGTTGATGGCAAGTTTTTATCAACCCACAAAAGAACGGTTTAAAATCATCTGCGAAGCAAAAGCATTTCCTTCTGATCAATATGTATTTGAAACACAGGCTCGTTTTCATGGCTTAAATCCGGATGAAGTTATTATCGAAGTGTCGCCAAGAGAAGGTGAATATATTATCCGAACAGATGACATTCTTAGTACCATAAAAAAGTATGCCGACGAAACTGCATTGGTAATTTTTAGTGGCGTGAACTATTACAATGGCCAGGTGTTTGACATGAAAGCCATTACCGAAGCAGCTCATACAGCTGGCGCTTACTGTGGATTCGACCTGGCACACGCTGCCGGTAACATTGAATTGCATTTGCACGACTGGGATGTTGATTTTGCCTGCTGGTGCAGTTATAAATATTTAAACAGCGGCCCTGGTGGTGTTGCAGGCGCATTTATTAATAACAAACATGTTGGTAATACCTCACTGCCCCGTTTGGCAGGCTGGTGGGGACAGGAAAAAGAAACTCGTTTTCTCATGGAGAAAGGATTTAAACCAATTGCTACTGCCGAAGGCTGGCAATTGAGTAATGCACCTGTACTGAGTATGGCTGCTCATAAAGCCGCATTGGATATTTTTGAAGAAGCTGGTATTGAAAATTTAATTGCAAAAGGGAGACAGTTGAGCGATTATCTCGTTTTCATCATTGAAGAAATCAATGCAGCATCTCAAACAAAAAAAATTGAAATCGTAACACCCAAAAATGCAAAAGGCTGCCAGGTAAGTATGTTGATGTTGGAGCGTGGCAAAGAAATATTTGATACGCTAAAACAACAGGGAATTTTAGCCGATTGGCGTGAACCCAATGTAATTCGTGTAGCACCGGTACCGCTATACAATAGCTTTGAAGATGTGTGGAAGTTTGGTGAAATTGTAAAATTGATTTTAAATAAAGGCTGATGAAAAAAAAGGAAACAGTTATAATAGGTGCTGGTTTAGTTGGATCGCTGCTGTCCATATATCTCTCAAAACGAGGATATCCGGTTAAAATTTATGAACGACGGGGCGATATGCGTAAAGCAGCTATGAGTGCCGGACGTTCCATCAACCTTGCTTTAAGTGACAGGGGTATTAATGCTTTGGAAGAAGTTGGATTGATGGATGAGATCAGGAAAATCTGCATCCCTATGCATGGCCGCTTTATGCATAATGCCGATGGTAGCACTGCTTACCAGGCTTATGGAAAAGAAGGCCAGTACATCAATTCAGTATCAAGAGGTGAACTGAATTGCAAATTGATGGACCTTGCGGAAGCAAATAATGTCGAAATTAATTTCGACCAAAAATGCGAAAGTATTGACTGGAAGAAAAATGAAATCCATTTTGAAAATGCATTAACCGAACAAAAAACAACGATAAAAAGTCAACTTATATTTGGCAGCGATGGTGCTTTTGCAGCTTCCCGGCTAACTCATCAGCTGCAACACAACCTGTTTCAATACAACCAATACTATATCGATGCTGGTTATAAAGAATTGACGATACCTGCAGGCAACAACGGCGAATTCCTACTTGAAAAAAACGCACTGCATATCTGGCCACGAGGCCATTATATGATGATTGCTTTGCCCAACATGGATGGTAGTTTTACCTGCACACTATTTTTTCCTTTTGAAGGTGAAAAAAGTTTTGCCTCACTGGATACTAAAGAAAAAGTACAGGTATTTTTTGAAACTGAATTTGCAGATGCGGTTCCGCTGATGCCAACTTTATTGGAAGATTTTTTTACAAATCCAACGGCCGGGATGGTGACGGTAAAATGTAGCCCATGGATTAGAGACGATAAGTTTGCTTTAATTGGTGATGCTGCACATGCTATAGTTCCCTTTTACGGCCAGGGCATGAACTGCGGGTTTGAAGATTGCAGCGTTTTAAACCACCTGATAGATAAATATGATGAAGACTGGTCTGCCATTTTAGCGGAATACCAGCAATTGAGAAAACAAGATGCAGATGCAATCGCCGATTTAGCCGTTAATAATTTTATAGAAATGCGGGACAAAGTTGCAGACCCAAAATTTCTATTACAGAAAAAAATCGAAGCTGCATTTAGCAAAAAATATCCCGAAAAATGGATTCCGCTATACAGCCAGGTAACATTTACTCCCCAAATCAGATATAGCGATGCGCTGATAAACGGACAAAAGCAGGAAGCTATCATGCAGCAGATAATGGCTATACCGGATATTGAAAATAAATGGCAGGATGTAGCAATTGAGAAAATGATTTTGGAAAAGATTTTGGAAAAGGTCAACAATTAAACATGTACAAATTCGATTATTACACAGAAAAAGATCAGGAAAAAGTCATTGCCTTTATGAAAGAAAATGCCTTTGCTTTCGTAACGGGCATTGGCAATCATTATCCTGTGGCAACACAAATTCCCTTGGCTGTAAAATTAATTGATGGCAAAATATTCCTGGAAGGGCATATGATGCGAAAGACCGATCATCACCTGGCATTTGAAAAGAATGAAAATGTGTTGGTACTTTTTAACGGGGCTCATTGTTATGTGAGCGCAAGCTGGTACACAGAACGTGGTATAGGCTCAACATGGAATTATATGACAGTACATGCAAAAGGAATAATATCTTTTAAAGATGAGGAAGGCACCCTCAATGCAGTTAAAGCCCTTAGTGATAAATATGAAGGAACAGTTTCAGCAGATTCTTTCGATAATTTACCAAAAGAATACATTGACCACATGGTAAAAGCCATTGTAGGTTTTAGCATTGAAGTAGAAGAGCTTGAAAATGTTTTTAAATTAAGCCAGAATCGGAATGAAGCATCTCAAAAAAATATTATTGAGCAACTGATAAAACGGGGAGATGAAAACTCAAGAAAGATTGCCGAAGAAATGAGCAACAGGCAATAAATCTGAACCCCTGGCCGGAATAACACTGGCAATTTGAAATGCAGCAGTTTGATTTTATTTTTTTATTTTTGTCCAGAATTTAATTCTATGCAATACAACTACAAAATATTACTTAATAAAGAAGAGGAAGGTGGCTATATGTTAACTGTGCCGGCATTACCGGGTTGTATTACGCAAGGCGATACAATAGATGAAGCAATGACCATGGCAAAAGAAGCTATCGAATTGTATATCAAAGAGCTTCAATCCAGAGGCGAAACTATACCCGACAACAGTAATACTTTGGAATACTCTCTTAATCTCGAAACTGCATGAACCAGTCTCCACAGCATTTGATTAAACTGTTGGAAAACATGGTTTTATTTTTAAACGTTCAAAAGGTTCTCATCAAATTTTTTATAATTCAGCCGAAAACAAAACTGTTATTGTACCTGTCCATGGAAGTAAGGATATAAAAAAAGGGACACTTTTAGCAATCTTGAAACAAGCTGGTATTGATAAAAACGATTTCTAATTAGTATGACAAGAAAGCAACTTATTCATCAGATACAAATAAAAAAATCATACCTATGTGTTGGTCTGGATACCGACCTTACCAAAATCCCAAAACACCTCCAATACCACCCTGATGCAGTTTTTGAATTCAACAAACAAATCATTGATGCCACACAGGATCTTTGTGTAGCTTATAAAATAAACACCGCTTTTTACGAAGCCATGGGTTTAAAAGGCTGGGAAGCGATGGAGAAAACGGTGAACTATATTCCCAAAGATCAATTCATCATTGCAGATGCCAAACGTGGCGATATTGGCAACACATCCTCGCAATATGCCAAAGCATTTTTTGAAACCATGAATTTTGATGCCATTACCGTTGCGCCTTACATGGGTGAAGACAGTGTAAAACCATTCCTTGAATTCGAAAATAAGTGGGCCATCGTTTTGGGCTTAACCAGTAATGCCGGCAGTAAAGATTTTGAACAACTTCTTTTGGTTGGTGAAGACACAAACCAAGGCAACGGAGGCGAATTTTTATACCAAACCGTTTTAAAAAAAGTAAGCAGTTGGGGAACCGATGAAAACCTGATGTTTGTTATTGGTGCAACTAAGGCCAGCGACCTGGAAGAAATACGTAAAATTATTCCGAATCATTTTTTACTTGTGCCAGGTGTTGGTTTCCAGGGAGGAAGTTTAAAGGAAGTTAGCAAATACGGCATGATTAAAGACACTTCGACTACCGCTAAGTGCGGAATACTGGTAAATGCCAGCCGAGCAATTATTTACGCAGGTGAGAAAGAAGATTTTGCAGTCGAAGCAAGGGCCATCGCACAGCAGTATCAATCTGAAATGGCAAGTTATTTAGTTTAAAGATTTTATTATTTCATCAACCAGTTTATCAGCCCATTTTTTATACTCCATAGCAGAAGGATGTAAACCATCGGGAGCAAGAAACGCTGCTTTATTTCCATCTACTCTTTGCGAATTAGTAATATCGATAAAATGCGTTTCAAATTCCGCTGTTGAGTTTTTACAAACAGCATTGAAAGCATCAATTTCATCTGCAACCTGTTTTTTGTCTCTTCCCTGTCCGTCTGGCAGGCGGTCCTCAGCAAAAGGCGTAACGCCCCAATCGGGAATACTCAATATAAAAACGTGGCTGGGCTTATCATCAGCAAAATAAATGGCTTTTTGCAAAAGCAGTTCAAATTCAATTTTAAATTCGGCTACACTGCGGCCACGGTATTGGTTATTTACACCAATAAGCAACGAAACAATATCATACTTTTTAAGAAAAGTTGTGTTTTCAATAGCATCACTCAACTCATCTGTTGCCCAGCCGGTTTTGGCTATAATTTCGGCTGCATAAAATGCAAATCCTGCTTTACGCAACTCCTGAACGGACTGATTGGGGAAATTTTCTGCAAAGGGAATCTGTTCGCCAATGCTGTAGCTGTCGCCTAAGGCCAGGTAAGAATATGTACTCATTTTAAGATTTGTTGACTACAAATGTATGGCTATTCATAAATCCGCAATCGAGTATTTGTTAAATTATTCTTACAATTAGTAAGAATATTTTTACTAATTGTAAAGTTTGTTGTACATTTATACAAATATCAAAACTATGGCAACAAAACTATTATTACCAAACAGGTATAAAAAAACTGGTTGGATCATCCTGATACCAGCTACTATTTCAGGGCTCATACTATGCTATTATGAATTCAGCGAAGCATGGATTTGGGCCAAGGTATTTGCAATTGCAAGCGAAGGATCAGAATTCAAGTACAAATATTTTACGTACACCAATACCAATATTACGAACACGGTAATTGGTGGCCTTTTTATTATTGGCGCTATGTTGGTTGCATTTTCTAAAGAAAGAAATGAAGATGAATATATTGCAGAACTTCGCTTATCATCTTTACTATGGGCGGTTTTTGTAAGTTATGTCTTACTATTCCTTGGCTTCCTGTTAGTGTATGGTACACCCTTCCTGGATGTAATGGTTTACAATATGTTTACGATTTTAATCATCTTCATTGTAAGGTTCAATTATATATTGTACAGAAATACTAAAACTGTGTCTGATGAAAAATAACATTAAAGTTGAACGTGCAATAAAAGGATTGACACAGGAAGATCTAGCCAAAAAAGTATCTGTAAGCAGGCAAACCATTAATGCAATGGAGGCAAATAAATACGTTCCGTCTACGGTTCTTGCACTAAAAATAGCCCGGGAATTTGGCAAACCCGTTGAAGAAATTTTTATGCTGGAGAAAAATGATTGATTGCAAAAGTATTTATTGCTTACGCCCCTGGAGAAATATGTGTAATTGTTTAATTTTCTTTTGGGGGTGTTTCTGGTTTAAAGCTTCCTGTTGCTGCAGTCCACCACGGACGAATGTCATAAGCCAGCCGGCCAGCAGCAACAGCAGAATCAGTTTTTAGCAGATTCTCAACTTCCTCTTTTGTTGCACTATCAAAAATAAAAATACCACGCCAGTCTCCATCATCTCCAAAAGGACCGGCTACTTTTAATTTACCTGCATTGTGTAAGCTGGTAATATTTGCCATGTGGCCATCTTGTATTTTAGCGGTTGTTACTGAATCCTGGGTGCGGTTAGTTCCCCTTGTAAGCATAACAAATCAATACTGTTTAATTTTTGCCGACGCCGTTTTCACAGCAGATTTGGCGGCTGTTTTATTTTTAGATTTGTTACCAACCTGGGCAGATAAATTGCCGCCAATAAAAAAGAAACTTAGCAGTAACAACATTAAAACTTTTATACTTTGCATTTTTCTTTATTTGCATAAAAATACAAAAGGCCTGTAACAATTACAGACCTTTTATAATTCACGGCTATACTTAATTACGATGTACCGTTTTTTAATTTTTATTTTTCTTTCTCATCCATTTCATCCGGTTCGGCTTCGCCTATTATCACATTACCAAAACTGCTGTTAATTTTAATTTTTGCAGCTCCACTTCCTGTCTTTGCGTTGAATTTAAAATCAAATCGTGGTCCCCTTTCGTCTCTGCCATCACCCTCTTTATCAAACTTGATTGCAGTGCGGTTTCTAAAGTTACCAAAGTTGGTAGATATGTCATAAGTGGCAGAGAAATCTGATGAAGGTTTTAAATTAATATTGGAGTAAGAAGTTTTTACATCAATATCACTCTGCCCGCTGTTTAAATAAAGCACAATGCCGTTGCAAAATTCTAGGTTCAATTTTATTTTTCCAGCCAGTTTTCCAAATTCAGCTTTTGTGTATTTTAGATTAACTATGCCGCCGCTAATCTTTTCAAATTTTGCTTTTCCGAATTCAACGTCTAAACGTTTAACATTAGATAAATTACCTGTTGTTAATGAACCAAATTTGCTGGTGATATTAACTTCTCCAAAAAAGTCTGGTAAAACTGTAGGGCCGAATTCATTTTCAATATTAAGTGCATTATTTGCCGGCATATAAATATTATAATTCACTTCCATAGTTTGTCTTGAATCCTTACCCTTGTATTTATCCATGTGTTTACTGCCGCCTTCTTTCTTATCAAGCTCTTCGCTGAAAAAGGTTTTAAAATTAATCTGGTTACCCGATTTGTTTTCTTCCACCTGTATATCTTCTATTACAGCTTTGGCCCACTCATCTGTTTTAGCAGTTACCATTATCTGCACATCTACCTTAATTTCGTTTTTTGCCCAAGTGTGTATTTCTACAGATCCAAACCTGCTATCTATATTTAATTTATCAGATAAATTAATACTGTATGATTTATTGTATGTTTTTATTTGCAGGAATTGATACCGTTTTTTATTAGTATTGTCATTATCGTTCTGTGCAAACAGGTTTGCCTGTAAAAGTAATAGTAAAGACAAAACAAGGCTAAATTTTCTTATCAATTTTTTCATGGCTATACTTTTTTGATTCTTTAATTTGGTTTATAATGTTTAATTGCTGATTCAATACATTCAGCTGCAGCTGCAGGTTTTGAATCATCGCTTCCAGCAGCATTTCGCGGTTGGGCGTGGCGCTGAGTTGGTTTTTAAGGTTATTGTACGAACTATCCAATTGGTAAATGGCTGTGGTAAACTGCTGGTAAAGTTCCGGTTGTTCTTTGGCAAGCATTTTTAATTCCTCCTGCTTGGTATCAATCATTTTTACAAACTGGTTCATTTGCGGTGCATAATCGGGAGCCAGTTTATTGATATCGGTTTCAGCAATGGCAACAATCTCCGTTTCAGCTGTTTTTTTATTGGCAACAAAATAAAAACCAAATGCAATCACCAGTATGGCGGCCGGAGCCATGCTCCATTTGTAAAACCGCGACAGCACAAATCGCTGCTTTTTCTTCTCTATAAAAGATGCATCAATATTTTCCCACACTTTATTTGATGGTATTTCATCATCGAAAGCTTTGCGGTTGTCGCTTATAAAATTTTTCAGTTTATTACTCATCGTCCTTCTTTTAAAAGCTGTAATAATTTTTGTTTTGCACGCATGTATTGGGTTCGGGTGGTAGATTCTGCCACATTCAATATCTCGGCAATTTCCTCATGATCGTAACCTTCCATCAAATACAAATTCAAAACAGTGCGGTAGCCATCAGGTAATTTCATAATTGCCTTTTTTACTGATTCTACCTGCAGCGCAGTTTCCATTTCATCAATTGCTGTTTCATCTGCATGATCATAGAGCCCCGTTTTCTCCATATCCACCCAATCTATTTTTCTCTTTTTTAGCTGATTAATAGACCGGTTTATACAAATCTGTTTAAGCCATCCTCCAAAACTTGTTCGGTGCTCAAAACGCTCCAGGTTTTTAAAAGCCTCAATAAAACTTTCCTGCAACACATCTTCGGCTTCGGCCACATTGTTAAGCATACGTAGGCAGGTATTGTACATGGCTTTTGAATACCGCACATATAATTCCTTGTAGCCAAGTGTATCACCCTGCAGGCAGCGTTCGATCAGTTCATCCCGTTGTGGTAATACAGCTAGTTCCAAAAGTTTGGCGTTTTATAAGTTAGAGACAGGGGCATTTCGCCATTGTTGCATCTGGCTGAATATTTTTTTACAGCCAGTCGATAAGTGCAAAAAACAAAACATTATCTTCTGAATGAGTGTATTTATATTTGCGGTACAGATTGAAGCTTAAATGGTAGAAATCAAAGCTCAATAATGGTAACCGGTACAAGAGTGATTAATTTTTACTCTTTTACTAAAAGAATAAAAAATTAATAAACAGCCCGTTGCCAATGAAGATCCATAGCAGTACAAATGCCGGGCTCACAAAAAACACAAAACACAAAATTTAAACGATGGCCGCTAAAACCGATAACTTTCAATCTCCCGATTATTTTAATGTAGATGAACTGCTGACCGATGAACACAAACTGATTCGTGAGAGTGTTCGTAATTATGTAAAAAAAGAAATCTCTCCTATCATAGAAGATTATGCCCAACGTGCAGAATTTCCGCAACAGATTATTAAACAACTGGGCGACCTCGGTTGCTTTGGACCAACGGTGCCAGAGCAATATGGTGGTGGCGGCCTGGATTATATCAGCTACGGATTAATGATGCAGGAACTGGAACGTGGCGATAGCGGCGTGCGTTCTACTGCAAGTGTGCAGGGCAGTTTAGTGATGTTTCCTATTTATCAATATGGTAACGAAGAACAACGCAATAAATATTTACCCAAGCTTGCCAGCGGCGAGTGGCTGGGATGTTTTGGTTTAACAGAACCTGACCATGGCAGCGATCCGGGAGGCATGTTGACCAACTTTAAAGAGGACGGCGATCATGTAATTTTAAATGGTGCAAAAATGTGGATCAGCAATGCACCTTTTGCACAGGTTGCTGTTGTTTGGGCGAAGAATGAAGCCGGTGACATTAGAGGAGTGATTGTTGAAAGAGGTATGGAAGGTTTTAGCACGCCAACCACGCATGGCAAATGGAGCCTGCGTGCCAGCGCAACCGGCGAGTTGGTTTTTGATAATGTAAAAGTTCCTAAAGAAAATATTTTACCCAATGTAAAAGGATTAAAAGGCCCGCTGGGTTGCTTAACAAAAGCCCGTTATGGTATTGCCTGGGGCGCTATTGGCGCTGCTATGGATTGTTATGATACAGCCTTAAATTACAGCAAAGAAAGAATTCAGTTTGGCAAACCCATTGCTGGTTTTCAGTTACAACAAAAAAAACTGGCCGAAATGGTTACGGAAATTACCAAAGCGCAATTATTAAACTGGCGGCTTGGCGTGTTGATGAATGAAGGGAAGGTTACACCGCAGCAGGTAAGTATGGCCAAACGCAATGCCTGCGAAGTGGCTACCAACATTTGCCGTGATGCCCGCCAGATGCTGGGCGGCATGGGCATTACAGGCGAATACCCGGTAATGCGCCACATGATGAATTTGGAAAGTGTGATCACATATGAAGGTACACATGATATTCATTTGCTGATTACGGGGATGGATGTGACGGGGTTGAATGCGTTTAAGTAAAAAAACCCCCTCCGCCTCCGCCAGCTGGCGGAGGAACTAAAATTGTTACAGTATTTGTTTTAAATAACGGTTCTTAATTTAATAGTGTAAGATTTTTTGAGCCCGTCTTTTGAATTACTATTTGGCTTCATTGGCGTCGCACTCTTGTACTTTTAGTTCTTTATTCGACTATCCTAAATAAATGTTTCTTATATCTTAGAAACTCTTATAAATTCTTAAAATAAACTCTTGCATATATGGATAACACTACAAATTTTAATGCTCTTCTAGTTCCCCCTTCAGGAGGCGGAGGGGGTTTTGTCTCCGTCATCGGTTCAGGCACCATGGGCAATGGCATTGCCCATGTATTTGCACAATCAGGTTTTAAAGTAAGTTTGATCGATGTTAACCCCACCCAATTGCAAAGAGCAATGGACACCATCAATAAAAACCTCGATAGGCAACTTGCGAAAGGCAGTATTACCGAAGACCAGAAAAAAGCAACACTGGCAAACATTACAACCTCTGCTGCCATTGGCGAAGGAGTTAAAGATGCCCAGCTTGTGGTAGAAGCTGCGACTGAAAATGTGGATCTTAAATTATCCATCTTTGAGCAAATGGATCTGCATGCACCTACCGGTTGTATCCTGGCAACAAATACATCTTCAATCTCCATAACAAAAATTGCGGCAGTTACAAAAAGGCCGGGCCTTGTAATTGGTATGCATTTTATGAACCCAGTACCAGTGATGAAACTGGTAGAAATAATAAATGGCTACGCAACCAAAAAAGAAGTTACAGAAACCATTATCGAATTAAGCAAGCAACTCGGCAAAATCCCCTGCGCTGTAAATGATTACCCGGGCTTTATTGCTAACCGCATTTTAATGCCCATGATAAACGAAGCCATTTACAGTTTGTATGAAGGCGTAGCTGGTGTGGAAGAAATAGATACCGTTATGAAACTGGGTATGGCGCACCCAATGGGGCCCTTGCAGTTAGCCGATTTTATTGGCCTGGATGTTTGTCTGAGTATTTTAAAAGTATTACAGGATGGTTTTGGTAATCCAAAATACGCGCCATGCCCCTTATTGGTGAACATGGTTTTAGCTGGCAGATTAGGAATAAAAAGCGGAGAAGGTTTTTATGTTTATACAGCGGGGAGTAAGGAATTGGTAGTGAGTGAAAGTTTTAAGTAATTAGCCGTAATTTTAAGCAGATGAATACTACAACAAAACCATACGATAATAAAAGAATTTTTTGGGATGTAGATTCTGAAAAGTTAGACTTTGAAAGAAAAGCTTCTTTTATCATTGAACGGGTTTTTGAAAGAGGTGATGTGGAAGATATAAGAATGTGCAGAAGGTTTTATGGGGATGAAAAAATTTCGCTTGTTCTTATCAAGGCGAAATGGCTGATGCCACACACCGTATATCTAGCTGCCGCTTTATTTAATAACAAACCCCAGGATTACCGATGCTTCAAAAAAATACAGTTGAGCCAGACACACTCCTTATATTAAAAAACTTAATGCAGCTACCCGCATTGGATTCTTTTTATCTGGTTGATGGCACTTGTCTGGCACTGCGGTTCGGACACCGAAAATCAGTTGATTTAGACCTTTTTTCCATCTCTGAATTTGATAATACAGAACTTAACCATGAGCTTTTAAAAGCACACATTCCTTTTAGATACAATAACATTAAAAATCCAATCGGACTTTTTGGCTATATCGAAGATTTGAAAGTTGACTTTGTTAAACACCATAACTTCAAGAAAATTGATAAAGAAATTATTGAAGATGGTATCCGGATGTTTGGAGACAAGGATATAATTGCAATGAAAATTTTTGCTATTGTGCAACGGGCAGCAAAAAAAGATTTTTGGGATCTGGCAGAACTACTAAAACATTACAGTCTGCATGATTGTATAGAAGCATATATTTTAAAATACCCTTCTAATCAAATGCTAATCTCAATTACGCATGCTATAACTTATTTTGATGATGCTGAAGAAAGTGAAGACCCGATAAGCCTGAAAGGGCAAACCTGGGAAAGCGTAAAAAAGATAATACAGCAAAAAGTAAGTGAATATTTAAAGTAGCTGTTGGCTTAACATTTCCTGCTCTGCAAAAATATTTCTACATTAGTACAAACAAATTGGCATGCCAACCAAAGAAAAAAAGATTGATACATACATTGCAAAATCAGCTGATTTTGCAAAACCCATTTTAAACCATATTCGGGAGCTGGTTCACAAAACCTGCCCCGATATGGAAGAAAAAATAAAATGGGGAATGCCGTTTTTTGATTACAAAGGCGAAATGCTCTGCCACATGGCAGCTTTTAAGCAACACGCAGTAATGGGCTTTTGGAAAGCTTCATTGATGAAAGATGCTGTACTGATGGAAAATGCAAAGTCAGAAACCGCTATGGGGCACCTGGGCAAGATTACTTCCTTAAAAGATATGCCATCTGATAAAAAAATAACCGGCTGGATAAAAGAAGCAATGGAGCTAAATGATAAGGGTATTAAACTTCCTGCTAAGCCAAAAGCCCCTGCCGGTAAAGAAATAGCAGTACCCGATTATTTTGCAAAAGCGCTTGCCAAAAACAAAAAAGCAAAACAGGTTTTTGAAAATTATGCTTACTCACATAAAAAAGAATACCTGATATGGATTACCGAAGCCAAAACAGCCGAAACAAGAAACAAAAGGATGACGACAGCTTTGGAATGGATGGCTGAAGGAAAATCAAGGCTTTGGAAATATGAAAAGAAGTAATCTAGAAGCTTTGCCAAAGTTTAGAACTTTGGCAAAGCTTTTGGGTGTTACCATGCAAACCCAGGCATCACAAAATAAATTATACTCCACCATTTATCTTGCCGTATCATATACAATATGTATGGCCCTTCGTAATGTATTATTTCTCCGTTTTCCATCACTGCATCGTATTTAAGCATTCCTTCTGCATGGCCCAGTCCATGGCCTTCCTCGTGCAGTTCAAATTTTATGTAGTCAATATTATAGCCATCATCTTTAAATGTGGTAAAGGATTCAAAAAAAGGTTTCAGTTTATTCATCAATTCATCCCTATTCAGTTGGCGGCCATCAGGCAATACAAATTCGTACCCTAATTCCGTGCTGTACTCATTAAAATCTCTGGTAAACCAGTGCTGCAAAAATTCGTGGGTGTTTTTTTCAATATCCGCTTTATCATTCGGGTGAAATTCTTCGTAAATGAAATTCCAGCCCATACCAAAAACAGGTGTCTTTTCTATTTCGTGTCCAAATAATTCTTCGGTAATAAATTTATAAATCACTGCATCGGCATAAGGGCCATCACAAATATCCAATGCAATTTGATGCTCATCCATGATGGCCATAATCCTTTCCAGCTCTGCAGTTATTTCGGCAGCATTCAGTTCATCAACAGCTTTATAATCAGGCTTACCAATACTTTGATAAACAGTTGTGTATTCTGCATTGGCATGTGTGTCTTCAAATGCAATCATGTTTTTTAAAAACTGGTTTTCAATTTCAGGTGGTAAATCAGCATTGCTGTCCATAAAAAAAGCATCTCCGAATTGTGCCTTCAGTTTAAGTTTTAAAAAATCGTTTTCTATCCGTAAATTTTCCTGCGGATCATCTGAAAATAACTCATCATTTTCCATAAAAATAATTTTGTGTAAGCTATTACGAACTTTGGTAAAGTTAAAAACTTTGCCAAAGCTATTTTACACGCTTTTTGGTATTTACCAACTCATAAGACATGTCAATCATTTCTTTTAATTGCTTCGCAGATAACATGCCGTCAATAATTACTGTATTCCAGTGCTTTTTATTCATGTGGTAACCGGGCAAAACAGTTTCGGGATATTCTTCTCTCAACTGTATTGCCAAATCTGGTTCACATTTTACGTTGAATTGCACCGGTGAACTGTCAAGTGCCGCCAGCAAAAATATTTTCTCGTTTACTTTAAATACCAGCGTGTCTTCCCCAAAAGGAAAACCCTCTGTAACAGCGGGTTTTTGTAAAATATATTCCCGTATGGTGTCTATATTCATTTTAAGAGATAGTCTTTTTTGCTTCGGCTAATTTCTTTCCAATCTGTCCGGTTAACGTATGCCAGAACATTACAAAATCACTTGCCAGGCTATATATTGGATAAGTAAAAGTTGCTGGCTTGTTCTTCTCAATAAAAAAATGACCCACCCAGGCAAAGCCATAACCGCAAACTGGTATTAACGCCAGCATCCACCATTTTTGCAGTGCAATGGCTGCTACCAGAATGGCAAACAGACCTGCGGTGCCGATAAAATGGAGCGTACGGTTTGTGAGGTCGCTATGCTCCGTTAAATAGTAAGGATAAAAACTCCAAAAACTTTTATACTTTTTTTCTGTAGCCATGGCAATTGTATTTTAAAGAAAGTTACAAAAAATATCATTAAGCATCTTTTTTTGTAATCACGTTTTGCAACTCGTCAAGGCGGTAAAGTGTATCCTGTAAACGGTTTTTGGGAATGCCGGTTCTTATCAAACAAAATAGCTGCAGCTCCTGTGCAATAATGCTGCAGTTATACTGCTTCAATATCCTCATTACATCATTCATCTGTGTATAATCAAACTCAATACTGTATTTTAGCTCAACCTGCTTTTCGATAATAGGGGTAACCTGCAAAGCCATAGCTGCTGCGTTCTTGTAGGCATTTATCAGTCCCGGAACGCCAAGCAAAGTGCCTCCCCAGTAACGCACCACAATAATGGCAGCATTGGTTAGTTCTTTGCTGTCTATTTGGCCCAGTATGGGTTTACCTGCAGTACCAGAAGGCTCGCCATCATCGCTGCTACGGAAATTATTCCCATCGGTACCAACGCGGTATGCAAAACAATGATGTACCGCTTTGGGGTGTTCTTTTTTTAAGGCCTGGAGCTGTTGCTTAAAATCATCGGCGGTTTCAATGGGAAACGCAAATGCAATGAACTTGCTGCCACGGTCTTTAAATTCGGCGGTGGATGTTTGTGCGATCGTGTTATAAGTCCCTTTCTCTTCCATTAATAAAAATAAATTGTGAGGTTATCCATAAGCTATCAGTGCAATGGCTGCAACGGCCAGGATAATGCCGATCCAGTTTACCATTGATAATTTTTCTTTAAATATTGCCCATGCGGCTACTGCACTAAACAACACAATGCCCATATTATTTACGGGTATTATGGCCGAAGAATTACCCTGATAAGCCGTTATTACTTTACCCAGGCACCAGATAGAAAAATAGTTTGGTACGCCTATGATAATACCTGCCAATATAGCCCGTGCAGAAAATTTTTGTTTGCCGGTAGCCACCTGTACACAGAGTATAATTATCCCAATGCTGCCTGCCATAGAGAAGGCCGCAATAAGAAAACTATTAAAATTAGAATCCGGGTTGCCAAAAAAATTATTTTTTACATATACTATCAGCGTATCCAGCAATCCGCTGCTGATAAATAAAACAATGGGTAACAGCAATAAAAGTTGTGTGCGCCTTTTAGTTTCGCCGTTATTTTTTTGAGCCGGATAGCAGGTTAATGCCAATGCTGCCAATGCCAGCACAATGCCGGTTATTTTTAAAATAGTTGCGTCTTCATTATACAGGTAGATGGAAAACACAAATGGGATTACCATGGATAATTTATTTGCTACCGAAGCAATGGCAACCCCTAGTTTTTGCGTGGTAAATCCAATTACACTAAAAATACCGATGAACATAAAGCCCATCACCAATGCCCATACAAACCAGGGTGCATGTATATTTTCTTTATTTACCGGAAATGAACCATTAACAACAGCGCCGGTAAACACACAGGCTATATAATTAAACACAATTGTCTGCAGCTTGTTAATATTGAGCCGCTGCAGTGCTTTAAAAGAAAGTGTAAGGAACGAACTGAATAAGATGCTTCCCAGTAAATAGATCATTGCAATTCGTTTTTAAAATATACTATGCAATCTGTTTGTATATTTTCTTGCTTTATTGACTTTTGGGGCGGCAAGATGGGGGCACTTGTTCCTGCTGCAATTTCAAGAGCAGTATTTGTAATTACTCTTGCCTCATCCCACAGGTTTTTATCCATGAATGATTGCAACAAGGCGGCACCACCTTCTACCAGTACAGATTGTATTTGCAGGTTGTACAATGCAGACAACATTTCTTCCAGCATCCTTTCTACCGGTTCAATTTTATAATAAGATAGTATTCCACTGTCATCGTGCCTGTGGCTGTTAAAAACAATGGTTCTGACTGTACCATCAAATAATTGAAGTGTTTGCAGTAATTTTAAATCCATATCAATCACCAGCCTGATCGGATTATTGCCTGGCCAAAGCCGGGTTGTTAAAGCCGGATTATCCTTTAATGCTGTATTTGTACCTACCAGTATAGCAGTTTCTTCAGCTCTCCATTGGTGTACCAGCCGGTTTGTAAATTCATTAGTAATGAAAATCCTATCTGCTCCGGCGGGCCCGATTTTGCCATTATTACTCTGCGCCCATTTCAAAATAATATAAGGCCGTTTATTTTCATGAAAAACAAAGAAACGTTTATTCAGCTCAAGACATTCATTTTCTAAAATGCCAACTGTAACCCCAACTCCGGCAGCTTTTAACCGTTCAATACCTTTTCCGGCAACTGCTTCAAAACTATCCCTGCAGCCAATTACAACTGTGGCAATTTTATTTTTTATAATCAGATCAGCACAGGGAGGCGTTTTTCCGAAATGCGCACAGGGTTCCAAAGAAACATACATGGTACTCTTGGCAATAAAAGTTTTATCAGCTTCAGCCACACTGTTTATACAATTTACCTCTGCATGCGCTTCGCCAGATTTTTGGTGATAGCCTTCGCCAATGATGCGGTCGTCATAAACCAATACCGCACCAACCATGGGATTAGGCGCTACATTTCCGGCACCCATGGCCGCCAATTGAAGGCAGCGTTGCATATATTGCTTCTGAATTTTCAAGCTGCAAAAATACGCATCCATAAATAAACTACCTGTACTATATAGCCGGGCAATATCTAGACCTTTTTTTTATTAAATCAACAGGCGATGTAGTAAGTTTGCTCTAATGATGATCAAAGACCTATACCGGAATTTTTTAGTGCAATTGCAGAAAATTTACAGCCTGGGCGAAGCTACAGCCATTACTGAGTGGGTATTTGAAAAGATGGCTTCATTGAAACGAAGCGATATTCTTAAAAATCCTGAAAAAAAAATTACCCCTGCGGCTGATAAGCTGATACAGGACACCCTGCAGGAATTACTATTGCACAAGCCTGTACAATATGTTTTGGGCGAAACCTGGTTTTACCGCATGAAATTTAAGGTAAATGCACATGTTCTAATTCCCAGGCCCGAAACAGAAGAACTAGTTGAGCAATTGATTGCAGACCGCAAATCGAAACTTACCGACCCTACAATACTGGATATTGGAACCGGCAGTGGCTGCATTCCCATTGCCATCAAAAAAAACTTACCGGCATCTAAACTAACTGCTGTTGATGTAAGTGAAGATGCTCTGTCCCTTGCTAAAGAAAATGCCAAACTACACAATGCTCACGTCAATTTTATGTTGCTCGATTTTTTAGATGAATCAACCTGGCCTTCCCTGCCGTTGTTTGATATTATCGTCAGCAATCCCCCATACATTCCCGTTCAGGAAAAAGAAAAGCTTGCTAAAAACGTAACCGACTTTGAACCTCACCTTGCACTTTTTGTACCAGATAAATCGCCATTAATTTTTTACGAAAAAATTGCAGCATTCGGACGGGATCATTTACTTCCCAACGGAAAAATCTATTTAGAAACGCATGAGGATTATGCCAAAGAAACAGCGGCATTATTCAGAACCCATTATCAAACTGTGATGATAAAGAAAGACATGTACGATAAAGAAAGAATGATCATTATTACATCTTGATATTGGCGGCCAGCTTGGCTTTAGCTCTCTTGGCAGCTTCCATAATTTTAAAAGCCATGCCGTAATAGGCAGATGTATCTATATTCATCACCACGGTAGGTGTATCAATAAACCGCTTATCTTTTTCAATCTCTTTTTTAAGTAAAGAATCAATGTACATCATATCAATCTGCTGTGTACCAATAAACACTTTCTGATCTTTGGTTACGGTTACTATAATATTCTGGCTCACCTTGGTATCGCTTTTTCCTTTGGGATTAGAAACCTTGACCACATTAGGATTAGCCAATGTAGAAACCAATAAAAAGAACATCAATAAAATAAACAACACATCATTCAGCGGACCAGCATCCACTTCATTGTGACTTTCCCTTAAACGGTTTCTTAAACTCATTATTTTTTTTATTTCACTGATTATTACTAATTGCAAGAATTGAAAACTAATTAGTGTAATTCGTGTAATTCCGCAAATTCGTGTAACTCTATCTCGTCGGTTCCTGCAAAATATCTATAAAATCAGCCTTGGCCGATTCCATTTTATTAACCGTCTTATTTATTTGTGTATCTAAATAACTGTAACCCAGGTAACTCAAAATACCGATGATTAAACCAGTTGCTGAGGTTATCATCTTTACATACATCGCATCCGCAATATCGGTAATAGACGGGTTGGTTGCCGAAGCAAACTCACGTAACAACATCACCAGTCCAATAATGGTACCCACAAAACCAAACAGCGGCGCAATACGTGCTATAACAGAAAGTACCGGCAGGTTTTTTTCCATGGTATAAATTTCCAGCTTGCCCACATTATCCATACTTTTTTCAATGGCATCAATGGGTTTTCCAATTCGCTGCAAACCTTTGTCAATCATTTTGGCTACCGGGTTGGGTGTATTTTTTGCCAGGCTGCGGGCCGCTGTTACATTCCCGTTGATGATATGATCCCGAATGATATTCATAAAATTGTCCTCTATCTTACTGGCTTTGCGTATGGCAATGAGTCTCTCAATAAAAAAGAAAATGGCCATAGCAAAAAATATAGCCAGCGGAATCATCAGCACACCGCCCTTTACCAATAAGGAAAACAAAGATTCTTTACCTGCTGAAGAAGCAGAAGCAATTCCAGTGCTGTCAATCTGCAATAAAATATTAAACATGTATGCCGGGTTTTATTTGTAAAGTTAGCCGCTCATTAATTATACCACAACTATTTCAATTTGCAATGAAACGAAACAATTCCTCAATTACTGCCTAAGGAAATGTTAATCTTCCCGGTGCACATTATTTATCGAAAACGCAGGCAGGCAAATACTCCAGTATTCACAGGCTTCTTCAAAGCGATTGCTGTACCTTACCCGGCTTCCTTTTTTTATTAAAATACTTTGTCCGGCACTCACGGTTATTTCTTCACCATCTACTTCAAATAATTTTTTGCCCTGGTTTACCAAAGTGTACTCATCAAATTCGGGGTTTTGAAAAGGCTCACTCCATCCCGCCGGAGCAAGCATGTGGGCAATACTCAGGCCTGTTTCGCCTGTAGAAGCCCCAATATGTTCTTCAATTAATTTACCATCGGTGGTTGGCACTATAAATGGATTATCCTGTTTAAAAAACGGCATATTTAAATGTTTTAAAAAAACAAAAGTGCCGCAATTGCAGCACTTTTAGTAATATAATTTACAAATTATTTTTTTGATTCTAATTGTTGCATGGCCATTATCTGTTTCATGGTTTTCTCCATACCATCGCTGCCACCGTCTAAAAATATCACATTGCCCTTTCCATACTCGGCAAAATTCTTAATGGCTTCTACCCACATACTGAACAAAATTACATTCGTATCCAGATTTGCCTGTTTCATTTCGGTTGCAGCCTGGCTCATACCCTTAGCCACTTCTTCCCGGAACAAAGCCACACCCTGTCCACGTAACTGTGCCGCCAGCCTTTCTGCTTCAGCAGCAATTTTAATAGCATTACCTTCTGCTTCTGCGGCTTTTGTTTTTGTAATTAATAAAGCCTGACCTTCATTTTCGGCAGCGGCTTTTAAGTTATTACTGGCAACCACTTTACTCATGCTGGTAATAATCGCTTCATCAAAAGTGATGTCGTTTATCTGCAGATCCTGCAGGTGATAGCCCCAACCTTCCAACGCCACATCAACCTGTTCTTTTACATTCTCTACAATATCTCGGCGCACATTTAAAACTTCTGCCTGCCTTTTGGTAGATACAAAAGCACGGATACTTCCTTCAACCGTACGTATTAAAGCCTGCATCAGGTCTTTATCACTTATAAATTTAAAGGCAACTTTCTGTATGGTCTCTTCCTGCTCGTTCTGTACCGAATACAAAAGCATCGATTTAAAATAAACATTCGCCTGGTCAACCGTTACAGCCTGAAATTCCAACTCCACAGAGCGGTTTTGAATACTTACTTTTTTAAAAATCTGCTCCAGGAAGGGTATCTTAAAATTCAACCCCGGCCGCATAACACGTCGGTATTTACCAAACATAGTAACCACTCCAATGAAGCCCTGGTTGATAGTTACAAAGCAACCGAGTAGTGCCACTACCAGCAAAAGCAGCCACCAGTAATCTTTTAATAATTCCATAATTTTAAAATTTGTGTTGAAGATAGATATTTTTTTATGTACCCGGCAGGAAATCTTTGAGGGGCTGCGGTGGCAACAGTTGTTTGTTAATTTTTGCTTTTTGATAAAAAGTAAAAATTAATCACTCTTTTGCATGAAAGCTTTATTGAGCAATTCTCACCACATATTCTGTTTCCATTAAATTAATTTCTTATTTTTATTTACAAAAAAAACAAACCCAAATGAAACAAACGCTGATTTTCTTATCCCTCTTACTGATAATTTCTATTTGCACCGCACAAAACAAAGGCAGCATTACATCAACCCAGCCAAAGCCAAAAGCTGCTGTTACAAATTTGTTTATTTACACGCCACCAAAAAACTTATCTATCCCAGATAAAATTCAGGCGCTTGTTGTTTACCAAAACAAACAGGAGTTCTTTAATAAAACAATCAATATAGAAAAATTTGCTAACCGATACCAGTTCTCATTTGAGGCTCCGGATTCTACGTCGGTATTGATGCTAAGCATTATTGTGCCAGGAAAAATAATACCAGAAAAAAGTAGCTTGGTGAGGGAAAAGAAAATTGTATTTGATAACAACGAAGAAAACGGATTTATAATTTACTTACATGATAAAACCGGCAAAAGATTTAAAACTGAACAAACAGACCTCGCCGGATTGCTTGATGATTATGGCTATGCCCTTGCATTAAAAGACAAACCCACTTCTTTACTTATAAAAATGTATGATGACTCTTACAGGCTGCATCCGGAACTTAAAAAAGAAAATGCTTACGTGGACTTTCTTTCACTGCTGTATAAAGAAAAAGGAGATTCTGTAAGGCCTCAATTACTAAACTACGCCAATCAACTGTTGCAGGTTAAAGATGATGAGGATAAATGGATAAATGCGGCACGTATTTACCGTTGGTTAAAAATAAGTGATGAAAAAAAACGGGTTGAAGATGAAATTTTAACCACATTTCCCAATGGTAAACGGGCAAAAGAAAATTACCTAAGTGATTTTTTTGCCAAGCCTGATACAACAGAAGATGCAATGCTTGCAACCATGCACGCTTATAGGGTTAGGTTTAATGACAATACCGCAAAAGCAAAAGACCGATTTTACAGATCTTTTATGTATTCTTGTCTTGACAAAAAAGATTACGCAACTGCACTTAAGTATGGCGGGGTGGTAAATGAAAAAATTCAGCCAGCATATCTATATAATTATTTTGCATGGAAATTATCTGGAAAACAAACCGATAACCCAGCTGTTGATTTGGAACAGGCAAAAATGCTATCTGCAAAATCAATAGCAATCAGCACTACATTGATGAATGACAATGTTGAGCGGGATGAAGATGCCCAGGAAGATTTGAAAGAAGCCCATTACAATTTTTATGATACCTATGCACTTATTTTATACAAACTGGGGCAATATGATTCTGCTTTTTATTACCAGGATTTGGTAAGTAAACAAGGCAAAGAATTAAATACAGGCGGCATGGAAAGGTATGCTGCTTATGCAGAAAAAGTGAAAGGCATTGCATTCACAAAACAGTTTATTGAATCTAAATTATTGGCCGGCAACAAGTCGCCGGTTATGCTGAAACAATTACAGGTCATTTACAAACATCTGAACCTGCCCGAAGATGAATTTACCCGGCTTCAAAACATATCTGCAATACTTGCAAAGCAAAAAAGTGATGATGCCGTTAAAGCCATGTATGGGTCTTTAATGGCTCCAGACTTTTCACTTAAAAACATGCTGGGCGAAACCATAACCTTATCTCAATTAAAAAACAAAGTAGTGGTTTTAGATTTTTGGGCTACCTGGTGTGGCCCATGTAAAGCTTCTTTTCCCGCAATGCAGCAATTAGTAAATAAATACAAAGATGATAAGGATATTGTATTTCTTTTCATTGATACCTGGGAAAACAATACCAATCAAAAAGACCAGGAAGCAGTTGCAAAATATATGGCCGATAATAAATACAGCTTTAATGTTCTCTTTGATATAAAAAACAAATTGTTTGCTGATTATAAAATTGAGGGTATTCCTAAAAAATTTGTACTCGATAAGAATGGCAACCTGCTATATACTGGCCGAGAATCGGGTTCTATTTTTACAACTGAACATCTGGTTGAGGATATGACTGCGATCATTGATGCTGCAAAAAAAGTACCGATAGATCCAAACATTAACAAAACAAAACTGCCAGATCCTGTAATTTTACATTCTAAAATCAAACAAAAATGAAAAGAACATATTGCTGGAAATGTGTGATGATGCTTGCCTCGCTTTTGGGTATGATACATGCCTTTACTGCCTGATTTACATAATTTAATGAAATACTTACAAAATTATTGAACAATTTTTCTGTTTATACTTATTTTGATTTTGCAAGTTCTTTTACATAATCATTATGGCATGATATTTATTGGCTAAAGTTTAAAATTACTTAAACCAAAAAAAAATTATTATCATGAAAAAATTAATCAGCCTAGGGGCCAAAAAAGTATTTAATAGTGTTCTTTTAACAGTGGCTGCGCTGGTATTGTCATTCTACAGTTTTGCCCAGGACAAAAAAATTGATGTAACCATTGGTACTAAACCAGATAACGGTAATAGCTTTTTTATGCAGCCTTGGGTTTGGATCGTTGGCGGTGCAGTATTTATTTTGCTACTGATTGCACTTTTACGGGGCAGCGGTTCAAAAAAATAAACTATAAATTACCCGAATTAAAAAAAAGCCTTGCTATGCAAGGCTTTTTTTAATTTTAAAACAAAATCACTACTCTACCTCAGTGCTTTTTGTTACAGTTACCTTATCTGTTCGTGTAGCAGTTGTGCTGTTGCCGCCACCTTTTACCAAAGCAACAATAAGCAAAATCAAAACCGCGGCACCTACTGCCCATACCCATGGCTGGGCATACCAGGTGGTTGTTTCAGTTTTAGAGTTTGTTGTGGTGGTTGCCGTCATAGTGCTATCCTGAGCCCAAACTAAGGCACTCATTATAGTTAAGGCACTTAACATAAAAGCCTGTTTAAAAAGCCGGGGTGAAATTAAATTTTTCAAATTCTAAAGGTTTTAAGTTATAAAATAAATGTTTAAGAAGACTGACTTACAATTAATACAACGGTCTTACTACCTCATAAGACCCAAAAGTAAGAAAAACAGTTGCATATTTACTTTAGGGCACTTATGATTTCTCTTTACCTTTATTCATTAAATCAGTTAAAAACAATAATCATAAACCATGCGTAAGGTTTTGGTCCTACTTATATTTATTGGCCTCTGCAATTTGGCAGGTGCCCAGCTTGTTTATCCCTATGCCGATATTAAACTTGAAAAACCATCAGACTATAAAGAAACAGAAAAACTGGCCTTGTCTGCCGCTACTTTTTTAATTAGCACTCCATTTGCCGAAGCGGATGCCAACAGGAATACTGCATTTAAATTTCTAAATGACTGGATGATTGGAACGAAAGACTACCAGTTTTATTTACAGGGCAGGGCTGCCGAAATTATGGAGGACAGAGATTTAGTATGGCTTTTTGTTGCAGCTATGGCTAAATATACATTTGAAAATAAAGCGGCGGCTGCAAACCCTATCACTGTAGATCAAAACGCATCTAAAATGGTGCTGGTCTACTGCGATAACCCTAAAAATAACTTTAAGCTAAAAAAGAAATACAGGAAGATCCTGGAAAAAAATTAAACATCAAAAAAGCAAACACTCAATCCTATGCGGACCGGTATAAAAAAAATCATTGGCCTATTTTCAATTTTTTCATTCTTAATAACTATTGCATCTGCCCAGGAAGCTCAAAATAATTTTATTACAGAAGGAATTAAAATGTATGATAAGGGAGATTATGACGGGGCCCTGGAAATGTATAAAAAAGCATTGGTATCAAACCCGGCTTCGGTGCAGGCCAAATATGAAATGGCATCAACTTTTCTGCAACAGAAAGATTATGCAAGTGCCATTAAATACAGTGAAAAAGTTATTGCCGCAAATAAGGATTATGTAGACCAGGCCTATATTGTAAAAGGAACGGCACTTGACTATTTACTGAAACCGGTTGATGCCGCAAATACGTACAGGCAGGCTCTAAAGAAATTCCCAAAAAATCAATTGTTGTATTACAACCTGGCGCTTACTTCTTTTAATTTAAAAAATTACAAAGAAACCGATGCCGCCCTGCAGCAATCATTAAAGCTAAACCCGTTACATGCCAGCAGCCACTTTTTGCTGGGGCTCTCTATGGTAACACAGGGAAAACGTGTACAAGGCCTGTTGGCATTGTATAATTTTTTGTTGCTTGATCCCAATAGCAAAAAGTCAGCATCGGTACTGCAAACATTGGAGGAAGAATGGGCAAAAGGAACAACTAAATCAGCCGCTGCAAAAAAAGAAACAGATGAATTTTATACTGCAGACCTTATGATTGATATGCTGGAATCTGCTAAAAAAAATGAAGCCAATAAAAATAAACCGGCGGTGGTTTTATTTGCAGAAAATACCAATACTTTTTTTACCATTTTGGGAGAAGCCAAAAAAGACAAGAAAGGTTTCTGGTGGAATTTTTATGTAGATTATTTTTATACCCTGGCTAAAAATCATCATACCGAAGCACTCTGTTATTATATCAGCCAGTCAAAAGATGGTGCTTATGATGAATGGCTGAAAGACAATTTAAAGAAGATGGAAGCATTGTCGGAATGGTACACAAAGTACCTGCATAAGTTTTAATCCTTTGACTCCGCTCAGGATTTCTCTTCCCAAATCATTGCCGTATGCACAATCGTTTCAGCAGCTTTCGCAATATCATTAATACCAATCCATTCCAATTTACTGTGTATATTTTGCATGCCGGTAAAAATATTAGGGCAAGGCATGCCTATATAACTAAAGCGGCTGCCGTCGGTTCCGCCACGTATGCTTTCTTTCTTTACAGTTAACCCGGCTCTTTGTATCGCTTCCTCAGCATAGGCTGCTACCTGCGGATGATTATTTAAAACGGCCTTCATATTGCGGTACTGCTCCTGCGCTGCATATTCCATACTGGCACCCGGAAAAGTTGCAACAACCGCTTCTGCAATTGCTTTTAACCTGCTGTGATGTGCAGTAAGGCCTTCATTGGTAAAATCACGCACTATAAATTGTATGGTTGCTTTTTCGGCAATGCCATTAACTGCTGTTGGATGCACAAAGCCTTCCATCTTTTCAGTTGTTTCGGGGCTCCATTCGCTTTTGGGCAATGCATCCAGCACGGCACCCGCAACTTTTAGCGCATTCACCAGTTTGCCTTTTGCATAACCGGGATGCGTTATAACACCGCTGATGGTTATAACTGCACCATCAGCACTAAATGTTTCATCTTCCAGGCTTCCGGCCTCGCCACCATCCATGGTGTAACCAAATTGTGCCCCCAGTTTTTGCATATCTACTTTGGCGGTTCCCTGTCCCACTTCCTCATCAGGTGTAAATAAAATTTTTATACCGCCATGTTTTACTGCCGGGTTCTGTATAAAAAACAAAGCAGCTTCCATGATGGCTGCTACACCACTTTTATCATCTGCACCCAGCAAGGTTGCTCCGCTGGTAGTAATAATACCGCTGTTGATATGATTTTTTAAATAAGGCGAATCGCTCATGCGCAAAACCTGCGTAGTATCGTCGGGCAAAACTATATCTGCGCCATCATAATAGCGGTGCAATATGGGTTTTACATTGGTACCGCTGTAATCGGGCGCTGTATCTACATGCGCACAAAAACAAATGACCGGTATATTTTTTTTATCGCTGTTAGATGGAATGGTTGCATATACATATCCATATTCATCGGTTGTTGCATCAGTAATACCCATGCCCAATAATTCTCTATGCAGAAGGTTACTCAAATCCTTTTGCTTTTCGGTTGTGGGATGTGCTGTACTGGTTGGATCGCTCTGTGTATCTATACGCACATAACGCATAAAGCGATCGGCGATGCTATCGGGGCTAATTTGTATCATGCCATAAAATTAATGGATAATTAGTTAATGGATAATGGATAATAAAAAAGCAGCCTGCTATTGCAAACTGCCCATTATGCATTAAAAAATTATCCATTATCCATTACTCAGCAATCTCCACCAGCTCAATATCAAATACCAGTTCCTGTCCGGCCAAAAAATGATTGGCATCCAGAATAATTATATCATCTTTAACCTCTACCACAATTACCGGAACCGGTTGACCGGCCTGGTTGCTTAAAGTAAGCGGCATGCCTGGTTCCAAAACCATATCAGCCGGAATATTCTCTTTCGGAAATTCAATGATCGCTTCTTCGCTTCTATGGCCATAGCCATCTTCAGGAGCAATGTTAATCGTTTTCTTTTCTCCTATAGCCATGCCCGGCATTGCAGCATCAAAACCTTTTATCATTTGCCCGGCGCCTACTGTAAACTCAAGCGGCTCACCACGTCCTACTGAAGAATCGAATTCTTCGCCATTAACCAATTTACCAGTGTAATGTACTTTTACTACATCGCCTTCTTTTACCTGTTTCATATGTTTTTGTTTATTTTGATTGACCGCAGTGAATTGTTCAACTGCAATATGTTGTTGCAAAGTTGCTACCGGTTTAATTCTGTTGTATGAGAAGAAAAAAGCCAAGTTCTGTTAAAACGGGGGCAAATTAATACATAATTGCTGCCGAATGAAAAGTTTTTGGGAAATTAGCACCATGAAAAAGGAAACCTATTGTTTTATTGCTTTATTGTTTTATTGTTTTTGGGTTTCTGCCCAGCCGGCTATTAAACAATTAAACAATGCAGCCATTATGCCAGGTGCCGAACGTATGCGGGTTTACCTACCCATGCTTAAAGGCAAATCGGTAGCGGTTTTTGCAAACCAGACCAGTATGGTTAAAAATACACACCTGATAGATACTTTGCTGGCCAGTGGTATTAAAGTGGTGAAGATTTTCGGTCCTGAGCATGGGTTTAGGGGAGATGCAGATGCCGGCGAACATGTAGGTGATGCCAAAGATAAAAAGACCGGCATACCGGTTATCAGCTTATATGGTAATCATAAAAAACCAACGCCCGAAGATTTAAAAGATGTGGATGTGCTGATATTTGATATACAGGATGTAGGGGTTAGATTTTACACATTCATTTCTTCATTACAATATTATTTAGAAGCGGCATTGGAAAATCACAAACCACTGCTGATACTTGACCGGCCTAACCCCAATGGTTTTTATGTAGATGGCCCGGTGCTGAATATGCAGTTTAAAAGTTTTGTAGGTATGCAGCCTATTCCCATTGTTTATGGAATGACGATTGGGGAATACGCCCTGATGCTTGCCGGCGAAAATATGTTATCGAAAGAAGCGAATGCCATAAACGCATACAATGTTAGCACCAAACCTACTGCCGACACACCCTTTCATGTGCAGGTGATTAAATGCAAAAATTACGATCACAAAACGAAATATATTTTGCCAGTAATGCCATCGCCCAATTTAAAAGAAATGCAGGGTATTTACCTGTACCCTTCTACCTGTTTTTTTGAAGGCACCGTTTTAAGCGAAGGCCGGGGAACCGATAAACCGTTTGAATATTTTGGCCATCCTTCTTTACCCAAAAATTTATTTGCATTTACGCCACAACCCAATGCCGGTGCTAAAAGCAGCAAATGCTTTTACCAACAATGTTACGGCTGGAATTTGAGCGGAACCATTAAAGAAGTTTTAAAAAAGGTCGACAATAAAATTCAACTGAAGTATTTGATAGATGCGTATAAGTTATTCCCCGGCAAGGATACCTTCTTTTTAAAAAATAATTTTATTAATAAACTGGCCGGTAACGATGTGTTAATGCAGCAGATAAAAGACGGCAAAACAGAAGTTGAAATCAGAAAAAGTTGGGAGCCGGGTTTAACCGCTTTTAAAGAAACAAGAAAAAAATATTTATTATACAAAGATTTTACCCCCTCCGCTCACTAAAGTGGGAACTTTAGAGCTTTTAAAGTCATCAGATCGTCATGAAAAAATACCGTGAAGAAAATAATGAAAGCCCAGATAATCTTACGCCAGGCTCCCATCCTGAGCGAAGTCGAAGGGTCAGGGGGCGGGGGGGGCTTCGCATTGTTTTTATGGGCACGCCCGAATTTGCTGTTGCATCGCTCGACGCATTAGTGAAAGCTGGCTGCAATATAGTGGGCGTAATAACAGCACCCGATAAACCCGGCGGCCGTGGAATGGAAATGCAGCAGAGTGCTGTGAAGAAATATGCTGTTGAAAATAGTCTTCCTGTACTTCAACCCGAAAAATTAAAGAACCCTGAATTTTTAGAAGAGCTGAAATTACTTAAAGCCGATCTGCAGATTGTTGTTGCTTTTAGAATGTTGCCCGAAGTAGTTTGGAATATGTCGCCCATGGGCTCTGTAAACCTGCATGGCAGCCTGCTGCCGCAATACCGTGGTGCTGCACCCATTAACTGGGCGGTTATCAACGGCGAAAAAGAAACGGGTGTTACTACCTTTAAACTGAAACATGAGATTGATACCGGAGATATTTTGTTGCAGGAAAGTTTTGCAATTGCTGAGACTGACAATGCCGGCGATGTGCATGATAAAATGAAAGAGATTGGTGCGGCACTTTTGTTAAAAACAGTTAAAGGCCTGGCTGATGGAAGTTTAAAAGAAACACCACAAACTTCAGACCTGAGTAGTGAGACATCAGACGTGAGTAGTGAGGCGTCAGGCGTGAGTGAGAAACCTGCTGTAACCGCCACACCACTAACAGCTCAACATTCACCATTCACGTCTCACCACTCACCACTCACCACTCACGACTCACAGCTGAAATATGCTCCTAAAATTTTTACCGAAACGTGTAAGATTGACTGGACGAAACCCGTTGATGAAGTGTACAATTTAATCAGGGGCCTTGCGCCATACCCTGCTGCTTTTACTTTTTTAGATGGTAAAAAGTTGAAGTTATACAAAGCTGAAAAGGTAAATAAAGTGCCTGCAGTTACAGCCGGAACATTCGAAACTGACAGCAAAACATTTTTACAGTTTGCCTGTACTGATGGATACATTTCAATTCTTGAACTTCAATTAGAAGGCAAAAAGAAAATGACTATTGCTGATTTTTTACGTGGTTACCGGTTTTAATTATTTTGCATAATTAACCGAACAGGTAAAATTAGCTTCTGTTTCGCCAAGTGCATCTGCAGCGGCACTACTTATCACAATAAGTAATCCTTCATTTATTTTTATATCAGGGATATTATCCAGCACTTTTGCAAAAACAGATTTTCCGTTGGCAGTATTGGTAATCTTTACAATCGTGCCGGGCAACGCTCCGCTTTGCAGGCAATAGTATTTATTGTCTGTCCAGCCACTGGTACTTTTAAAAACTCCCGCACTACCAGTTACGTCAATTATTTCAGCATTTTTTTTCTGCTGGTCGTATAAATTTTTAAAACCGATGCCACCGGTATTTTTAAACAAAACTGTTTTAGGCGTTTCTGCAACCGGTGTTTCTACAACAGTTGTATTATTTGCTTTTTCCTCCGCATCAGCGGCTTTTGCCGCAGCTCTTTTTTCCTTTCGGGTTAGCTTTACTTCAGGCTTTTCTGCTTCTTCAACGGGTTTAATAACAACTTCAGTTACAACTGGTTTTTTTTCTTCAACCTTTACCGGTGCAGCCGTAATAGCTGTTTTAGCAGCGCCGCTTTTGGCAAGTGATGAGAGTTCTGTTTTTACTTTTAGATAACCTACTATCAATGGTGTTCCCGTCTTAACAGCATCCCCCTTAATATTATTCCATTGCTTTAATGTTTCTAAAGGCAAATCATTATGATTTTTGGCAACCCTGTATAATCCTTCTTTATCTTTTAATTTATGATAAACCGGTACAAAGGTTTCATCAGGTGCGGCATTTCCCTGCTGTGCAAAATTTAAATTCGTTAATGGAATTTTAATAACCTGGCCAAGGCTAAGCCCACTTTCTAACTGTAGTTTATTAAATGGCGCAATATCTTTGGGGCTAACATTATAAATTCTGCCTATGCTGTAATAATTTTCTTTAGGTGCCACTTTGTGTGTAATGTATTGTGCTGAAGCCGGGCCTTCAAGAATCAAAACATTTTGCTGCGCTTTTAAATAAAAAGGCAGCAGCAAAAAAAGAAAAAATATTTTTTTCATACCAAGCAAATTTTCATTGCAAAGAAACGGAAATTTGTTGGTTGCAGCATCTATTCATTTGTTAAGAATGCGCCAGGCCGCCGGGTAATAATTATTGCAACGGCTTGCCATTGCTTTTATCCATCCTACAGGTAATTGCTCATGTGTAAGCAGCACCCATCCCTTAATTCCCGGTTCAATATTTATATCCGCTTTACGCAGGTATTGCAATGCCGCTTCTTTATCTATTTCAATTTTTGGAACAGCAGGGTGTATAATATTGCTTACTGCGAGCTCATGAGCGGGTACCAGTTCATCACGGATGATCGTCCCTAGTTTTACACCTGCTTTTTTTATGTACAATGCTGATTGAATGATTACCAGTTCGTCTTCAAGATGCTTTGGCAAAGCAATTACTTCTTCATTTTGTTTGATGAAGAAAAAATCATCCACATTGGTTACATAAGTTTTTAAAACTTCAATTTCTTTTTCGGTTACCTGCGGTGATTTGGATTTTAAATTTTTCTTTTGACTCCTGCCTTCAAAAACCTGCCCCCTGTCACTTTCCCCTTGCGGCTTTTTAAATGCTGCAATAAAAAAACCTTCGCCTTTAACTTTATCAGGATAAAAACGATAGCCGCCGTTTGATTCAACAATACCCCAATCAGTGGGAATTGAAAATTGAATATTGAATAAGGAATATTCTTTTTGAAGCCAGTTGCTTATATCCTCATCTTCCTGTTGCGAATAAGAACAGGTTGAGTAAATTAACACACCACCTTCTTTAAGCGATGGTAAAATATCGGCCAGAATCCTTTGCTGGCGTTGGGAACAAAGGGCAACGTTATTTTCGCTCCACTCAGCAATGGCATTTGGGTCTTTACGAAACAAACCGCTGCCGCTGCAGGGCGCATCTACCACAATCACATCAAAATAACCAGCCAGTTTTTTAAAATCAGCGGGATCATTGTTGGTAACAATCACATTAGCAGCTCCCCATTTGGTTATATTTTCAGATAAAATATTTACCCTGGTTTTAATCACTTCATTACTCACCAATAAACTATCTGCCGAAATAATAGATTGTATTAAAGTAGATTTTCCGCCCGGTGCAGCACACAAGTCTAAAACTTTTAATGGTTTGGTAAGATCAACCGTTTGTTTTAACACCTCCTCTAAAAACATACTGCTTGCCTCCTGTACATAATAAGCACCTGCATGAAAAAGCGGATCAAGGGTGAAGGAAGGGCGCAAGGTAAGGTAGTAGCCGTTTGAAGACCAGGGAACTCTTTCTAATTGATGATTGAATATCGAATATTGAATATTGAATATTTTCTGTGGGTTCAGCCTCAACGAAGTTATTTGCCCACCCGATTGATGCACTACTTTAAAAGCATCTTCATTAAAGCCTTTTACGTTTTGTAAAGATTGTATAAGTGGTTCCGGTAAGTTCAATTGAAAATTTTACGCCTGCAATTTACGTATGAATTCGCCTTGCGGTGAATTCATACAAAAAAAATTCCGGCAGTTATTACACTGCCGGAATTTTATAAATAAAACAAAAATGTTAGCGACTTATTAAAAACCAAGTCCAACCGTAAATCCTCTTGCACCGGCAGGAAAATCAACCTGGCCAACTGCCAATCCGGTTGTAAGATCAAGGGTATATAATTTTGTAATAGAACCAATGCTGAATACGCCATAAGCCTTGCCAGATCTGCCGCCAATATCAAAACCATTATCGGCAGTAATATTAATTCCTAAAGATCCTACCTCCACCAATGTTCCGTTATTTGGCGGGGTTTGAATGTACAATTTATCAGTATTTGCATCTATCACATATAAACTGGTGGTAGTTGCTCCCGCAAAATTATTGGTATAAGCTGCTGCAGAAACTCCAGGCGTACCAGGATTTAAAGTGCCATCAACCGCTGCAACCAAACCTGTGTTAGGATCCAGTCGCAGGTTTTGGCCCGTATTACTTACTACACGAATTCTGTCAACGGTGGGGTTAAAATCAAACCCGAATGCTGTACCGGAAAGTGCAGGAGTAAATGCGACCGTTCCAACCTGTGCGGCCACTCCATTCGACATATTAATTGTGTACAACCGGCTGCTGCTACCCAATGCATATAACTGACCCGTGGCAGGGCGCATATCAATACCCAAAATGTTTTCACCAGCCTGTAAACCGGTAATTGGTTTAGATACTGCAAATGAGGGTGATGTTAAATCAAAAATTAAAAGGTTGTTGGCATTATCGGTGCTGTAAGCTACCGTATTAGTAGGAATAGCCAGGCTGATAATAGGAATAGCCAGGTTACCTAAATTAGTAAGTTTACCAGTTGCAGTATCAAGCTGGTAAAGGCTATTGATAGCACCAACAGTCATCGGTACAAGCGCAACTTTATTATCAGGAGAAATATCAAAATCGCTGGTACCAACACCTGCCAAATCTAATCCCAGGCTGCCAATTTTAGCTATAGTTCCGTTGTTAGGCGGATTTTGTACAAATAAATTATAACCGTCAATATCAAATAAGGTAGTAGTTGATGCGCCTGCATAGTTGTTGGTATAAGCAACCCCGCTAATCCTCTCTGCATTATTAATATTTCCATCAACGGCTGCAACAGCACCGGTTTCGGGATTTAAACGAAGATTTTGACCTGCATAACTTACCACTCTTATGCGGTCAACTGTGGGGTTAAAATCCATTGAGGCAATTGCATTATTTAAACCGGGTGTAAATGGACCGGCTCCAATAGCCCTTGCAACACCTGTTTCTGTATTAATTACATACAGTCTGTTACTGTTTCCAAGCCCGTATAATTGACCGGTTGCCGGCCTGAAATCAATAGACATCAGGTTTTCTCCTGCCTGCAAACCGGTTACCGGCACCTGTGCAAGTACTGACTGCGATGCATTGGCATTATACTTTACCAGTACGTTGGCTGCAGTAATGCCATAAAACTCCTGGTTGGGTTTTACTTGAGGGGTTGGCGGGGGCGGCGGCGGTGGTGGCGGTGTAGCTACTATCACATCATCATTTTTTTCGCAGCTGCTTAAGAACAGTGTGCCTACAACAAAGAGTGCCAAAAACGGGATTATTTGTATCTTCTTCATGTGTTAAATTTTGGTTAAAAAAACATACACGTACAAACAACAAAAGAGGATTTAAAGAATTGTGACTATTTATAAATTCAGCAAGGGCGCAATTAATATGCGTTTAGTTTACTGATAATTTTTATTTTCGCTTACATCAATCAACTTATATGTCATTACTATTGAACCGTTCTGTTTTTGGAAACGCCGCAAATGCAGGCAATACACTACCCCGGGATGCCGCCTACCAGTTATTAAACGACTGGGTAAAAAACGAAAGGCTGCAACTGCACATGAAGCAGGTTGCCTGTTTAATGAAATGCTGGGCTGCCGAAAAAGAAGGCCTGAAAGAAGCAGACCAATGGCGCTGGGAAATGGCCGGGCTGCTGCACGATGCCGACTGGGACCAATGGCCCGATCAACATTGCAAAAAAATTATTGAAGAGCTGGAAGCCCTTAATATTGACCCCGAAATTATACATGCCATTGCCAGCCACGGCCCCAATCATTTTGGTGTAGTGCCTGAAAGCCGGATGGATAAAATGCTGTATGCCTTTGATGAACTGAGTGGCCTTACACATGCTTACAGTTTAATGCGGCCCGAAGGTTATACCGGCATGGAACTGAAAGGTATTAAAAAACGTTTTAAGGAAAAAGGTTTTGCTGCCAATGTAAACCGAGATGAAATTATGGAAGCCATGCAAATGGCGGATGTGGAGCTGGAAGTGATTATGCAGTTTATTATTGAGAAGCAGGGAGCGGTGTAGGCATTCGCCTTGCGGCGAATGGATGGGTGCAGGGAAGTGAAGTTTTTAAAATCTGACTTCCCTTTTAGTTAACCGCCAAAAGAGATGCCCAAACAAAAAATACCCTCAAGTGGGTATATAAACACATCATCATTAAAGGTAACTATTCAGTCCCCAATCATTATTTTCTTGATTAGCTTTTTTGAAGCCTTTATACGTTGATTGAACAGTATTTTGGTTTCATCCATTTTTGTTTATTCGATTCTCAGGGGCATTATTTAAAAAATCACTGTTTTGCCT
>JBBRCM010000023.1:0-36493 GCA_038204855.1 Chitinophagales bacterium | reverse complement strand
AATCAAGTAGCTGGCTGAAAATTGGCTGTCCGAGAAAATTTGTAGATTTGTTCATATCATATTTTATAGTGTGGTAACTACAAAATTGATAAATAGTGGTCATTTGACCACCATTACTTTAATTTTATCTCGGACAACAATATTAAATAATTATAAATGAAAAAGATAACCATTCTCTTAATTATTATTACACTCTTCTCAATTACAAGCTATTCACAAATTTCTGCTATTACATCATCAGGAAAAAGAGTAATTCTTAATACAGATAGCACATGGAAATATGCAGACGGAAGTAATATAACGCCTGAAAAACCATGTATTCAATTCCATACTGGAAACCTTACAATTAAAAACAATACTGATAAGGACATCTATTTCTACTATCATTATAATGGAATTTATGGATATGATGCAAGTCTAGCAAAAATAAAAGCCAAAAGTTCAAAAACAGTTAGTTCATTAACCACGATATCTCCGGGAAAAAATCAATTTAAATATGCTTGGAAAGCTGCATTGGAATCTCAAAGAAATAACATCCAAATTAGTGAAATGGAAGGTATTGAAAATGGTGAGTTCGTATTGAATGATTGTGAAACAACAGAGGTTGAGGTTGATAATTAAATCGTACTTTCTTGTCCTCCCCCGGTTCATGTCTCACGAACCGTTCGCTAAGATAAAACTGTGTATCTTTATAATTTGTCTTGATTTATATTACCAAGAATTATCAATTTTAAAATACTTCATAAAATGAAACAATTATTATTACTTTTCCTATGTTTTACTTTTGTTGAACAAATACAAGCTCAAGACATAATAATTCTAAAAAATGGTGATGAGATTAAAGCACGGGTAATTGAAGTTCTACCCGACATTATCAGATACAAAAAAATTGAAAATGAAACTGGACCATTATATAGTGAAAACAAGGCAAATGTATTTATGATTAAATATCAAAATGGAACAAAAGATGTGTTCGAACAGCAACAAGTAATATCTCCTACCCCAGCGACAAACACTGAGGACATAAAGAAAGATAAAGCCATAAAAAGTATTGAACAGTACTTTGTCAACCTTTTTTCAAACATGTCTTCTAAAGTTATTTCCTTTAAAAATTTTAGAAAAACAAATGGAGTGATGAAAAATTATTTTGGTCAGTCAGTTTATGAAGTTGAGCAACTTTCTAGCAGAACTCATCAATAACGGTTTATAAACTGCCGCCAATAGAGTGAACAAAGGGAATTTCACCCCCTTTCGCCGTGGGTATTCCTCTCTATTTCAATTCTAAACCATTTTCCTATCCCTGAACGACTTGTCTCCTGACAAGCGGGCATTATAAGCCCACTCTTAATAACAAGAAAAATGTGTCAGCATTCCGGAACTATCTGTTCGATTGTAATAAAATTTTACAGAAGAAAATGCAGCTCCTATAGAGATTTGGAAATCATTAAAATCAAATTTTTCTACCAAAAATCCAGCTCTACGAGCCTTCAAAACAGTTTAAGTAAATAACAGTACCAACCATCAAAGCCTTAAAAATATAACCAGTCGAGAAGAAGATTAGGGAAGATACCTAAAACAATAATTAATGCCGCAGTAATAACCAGCAGTATTTTAAAAGACCCGGTTACATCTTCGGTAAGCGAAGCATCGCCGGCACTATCTTTAAAAAACATGGCTTGTATAATTCTGAAATAATAATAAGCACTGATGGCGGCACAAAGCACAGCAAAAATTACCAGCCAGATGTGTTGGCCGTTTTGAACAGCTGCCATCAACATATAAAATTTAGCCTGGAAGCCTGCCGTTAAAGGAATTCCGGTTAAAGACAAAAGAAACACGGTGCCAGTAACCGCCATCAGCGGTTGTTGTTTTCCCAATCCGTTAAATCCATCAATGGTATAATCCTTCATTTTTATCAGTATGGCAAAAATGCCGATGCTCGCCAGGCTGTATGCTGCTGCGTATAAAACCAACCCTTCTTTTGCCAGGTTATTTAATGCAAATAAAGAGAAAAGCATAAAGCCTGCCTGCGCAATACTTGAATACGCCAGCATACGCTTTACGCTTTGCTGAAAAACTGCTGTAAGGTTTCCTATGAGTAAAGTAGCCGCTATAAGCACAACCACCAGCGTTTGCCACTGCTGCTGCATACTGCCGAATGTATTTTCGAACAACCGAACAAAAGCAAAAAACGCTGCTGCTTTTACAATAGTAGCCATAAAGGAAGTGAACACCGTTGGTGCACCGTCATACACATCAGGCGTCCAGAAATGAAACGGAGCTGCCGACACTTTAAAAGACATGGAGACAAGCAGCAAAACCAAACCTGCGGCAATCATAACCGGCATAGGACCATTGCCCGAAATAATATTATCTATATAGAAGGAACCGGTAGCGCTTCCGCCATACAAAAATGCAATACCCAGCAGCATGATACCTGTTGAGAATGCTCCCATCAAAAAATATTTGAGGGCGGCTTCATTACTTTTCAAATTCCTTTTATCGCTGCCCGTTAAAATATAAAGCGGTATCGAAACGATCTCAATACCAATAAATAACATCAGCAGTGAATTGAAAGTAGCTATGATGGCAACGCCGCACAGCACGAAGAATATCAACGCAAAATATTCCGAAACATTTTCGCCTACTTTTTCCACGTCTCTTCCGCTAAGAAAAAAATAAAGCAATGTACAACCAAATGCCACGTTAATAAAAGTGAAGTTAAAGCTGTTGAAATGCAGCATTTCTTTTACATCCATTGTAAAGAAAGACATGCCGGAATTGATCTGCATGCAATTGGCAATAAGTATAACCACCAGTCCAAAAATTGCGAGGTACTTAGGCGTGCTCTTACTCTTAATAAAAGCTCCGCCCAACATCATCACCACACCCCATATTGCTGTAAATATTATTGCATTCATACCTTGTTTCCGGCCCCCTCTATCTCCCCCCGAGGGGGAGGAAATGGAGAAGATTATGTTTTGTTATTTAAATCTTGTTACAATATTCAGTACCGTATCTTTTGTTAAGTCGAAAATTGGTTGCGGGTAAACTCCAAACAGGAAAATAAACACAACCAGCACAGCAAGAATCAGTTTTTGGGTTAATGAAATATCCTGCATTTGTATGGTGATGGAATTTGCCTCGCCATAAAAAACCTTTTGCACCATATTTAAAGTATATACTGCGGCCAGGATTATACTTAACCCTGCAAAAGCAGTGTACCACACATTAAATTTAAACAGCCCGCCAAACATCATAAACTCGCCCACAAATGCGTTGGTTAAAGGCAGCGCAATATTTGCCAAAGCAATGATGACGAGGAAGATGGTCAATGCAGGAGCTCTGTGTGCAATGCCGCCCAATTCTGAAATTTTACGGGTGCCGGTTTGTTTTTCAATAAGGTCAACCACTATCCACATACCAATTATATTAATTCCATGACTAAACATCTGAATCATTACACCCTGCAAACCAATTTCGGTTTTGGTAAAAATAGCTGCACACATTAACCCGATATGTGCAATGGATGAATACGCAACAAAACGTTTCAGGTCATCTTGCCTAATAGCAATTAAACTGGCGTAAATCATCCCAAAAACTGAAAGACCGATAACGACATTGTCAAATTTAGTTACCGTATCCGGGAATACCGGCAATATCCAGCGTACCAGCGCAAACACACCCATCTTAACCATGATGCCACTGAGTACCATGGTAGTTGCTGTGGGAGCCTGCTCATAGGTATCTGGTTGCCAGGTATGAAACGGAAATACCGGCATCTTGATAGCAAAAGCTACAAAGAACAGCCAGAAAATACAGTTTTTTTCAAGAGGAGAAAGCATGGCTGAGTAAACAGCATTCATAGAAAATGAATGCTCTGCTGAAGCAGCTGGCATAGTATGCATATACAGGTAAATGATACCTACCAGCATTAACAACGATCCTGTAAATGTGTATACAAAAAATTTAAACGTTGCCTGTATCCTTCTCTCGCCACCCCAGCGGCTGCAAAGAAAATAAGCAGGTATAACTGCCAGTTCCCAGAAAAAATAAAATACCAGCAAATCCATGGCGGTAAATACACCCATTAAACCAGACTGTGTCAACAACATCAATCCGTAAAATATGTTGGCATTTTTGTAGCTTGTTTTGTTGGTAGCAATAAATATTACAGGAAACGAAATGGCTGTGAGCGCTGTAAGCATATGCCCCATTCCATCCAAGCCCACACTGAAGTTGCTGCCAAGATATTTTAACCAGAAATAACTTACATTATTAAGATAAAAATGCTTTGTATTATCGGCATAAGCCAGGCTTGCAACGGATATACCCAATGTAATCAGTGAAGAAAGGATTGCCCAGTTCTTAACTGCTTTTTCCTTACGGATAATAAACGCCACCAGCCCCGCAATCAGCGGAAACCAGATCAACAACTCCGGAAACGTTATTAAATAATCTTTGTGATCCATATCTACTTATTATGCCGATTTATACCAAAAAAATTAATCGCTTTTGCAATCGGCATGTACAATCTAATCCCGAATACACCGGGAAAGATTGCATCACAAAAACAACTGAATAATAAAAAATATCAAAATGCCGAGCACCATCATTAAAACATAGTTACCAACCTGGCCAGATTGTAATAAACGGATCTGGCGGCTGCCATAATTAACTGCTTTACCAACACCGTTCACAAAACCGTCCACTCCTTTTTTCTCAAAAATGTTGTTTAAGTATTTTGCAATTGATTGTACAGGTTTTACAATGATGGCATCATACAATTCATCCACATACCATTTGTTGGCAAGCACTTTACCCAGACCGGTTTCTTCAGCATCTGTTTTCTCGTATTTGCTAAATTTAGTCCACGCATAAATTAATGCTATCAACGCAGCACCTACAGAAACGCCCATCAGCATATATTCTGTTGCATGTGATAACGGATGTTTTTCGGCTAAAGCATTGCTTTGTGCAAACACCGGTTCTAAAAACGCTTCCAGCCTTTGCCCACCATGCATAAAAACTTCCGGTATACCAATCCATCCGCCAACAACAGAAAGTATTGCCAGTATGACTAAAGGAATTGTCATTGCCTTGGGGCTCTCATGTAAATGATGTTCCTGCTCATGGGTGCCCCTGAATTTTCCGAGGAAAGTCATTGCATACAAACGGAACATGTAGAATGCTGTCATGATTGCTGTGAGCACGCCCACACCCCATAAAACTATTCCTCCTTTTCCGTTGCTTTCAAAAGCCGCAGCCAGAATTTCATCTTTAGAAAAGAACCCTGAGAACGGCGGCATACCGGCAATCGCAAGACATCCCAATAAGAAAGTAATGTGGGTAACACTCATGTATTTTTTGAGCCCACCCATATTGCGGATGTCCTGTTGGCCACCCATTGCATGTATAACACTACCTGCACCCAGGAATAATAATGCTTTAAAGAATGCATGCGTCATAACATGAAAAACTGCACCGGTGTATGCACCAACACCCAATGCTAAAAACATATAACCTAGTTGACTTACAGTTGAGTAAGCAAGTACTTTTTTAATATCGTTTTGTTTAAGAGCAATGGTGGCCGCAAGTATGGCTGTTGATAAACCAACAATGGCAACAACGCCCTGAGTAACCGGCGACATGGTATATAAAATATTGCTCCGTGCAATCATGTAGATACCGGCGGTAACCATGGTAGCAGCATGTATCAATGCGCTCACAGGTGTAGGACCAGCCATAGCATCGGGCAACCAGGTGTACAAAGGAATTTGCGCACTCTTACCCATGGCACCAACAAATAATAGCATGGTGATGCCGGTAATATCTGTTGCTGTTAATTTAGAAACGTTGGCAAAAACTTCGTGGTAATCGGCCGTGCCCAATTTTGAGATGAGCCAGAATACAGCCAATAAAAAACCAAGATCACCAATGCGGTTCATAACGAAGGCTTTTTTTGCTGCAATATTGTAGTTGTTATTTTTAAACCAGAAACCGATAAGTAAATAAGAACAAAGCCCCACTCCCTCCCAACCAATAAACATAATAACATAGTTGGCACCCATTACCAGCAGCAACATAGAGAATATAAACAGGTTCAGGTAAGCAAAATACTTTGCAAAATCTTTTGGCTCTTCATCGTGCATGTAGGAGGTTGAATACACATGAATCAAAAAACCAACACCGGTAATTATTAATAAGAAGATAGATGACAATTGGTCGATCTGGAAATCGAACCCAATTTTAAGCGCTGTAATATTTATGAAATCGAAATAATGAGCAACATGAGTATTACCTCCTTTTACACTAAAAAAAACATAGGCACTTATGAGAAAAGAAAGAAACACTGTTCCGCTGCCTATAACACCAGCCATTGTTTTTGAAACCTGCTTTCTGCCCAATCCGTTAATTAAAAAACCGATCAGAGGCAAAACAGGAATCAGCCAAACCATTTGCAAAACATTATTCATAAGCCGTTATTAAAACCACCAAATACCGGTGGTCAATTTTTTAACCTGTTTAAAAAGTTTACATCTACCGAATGCGTATTTCTGTACAGCATCACAATGATAGCCAGTCCCACGCTTACTTCTGCGGCTGCTACTACCATTATAAAGAACACAAATATCTGTGCATCGCTTACTACATTCGGATTGGATTGAACCAATGCAGTTGCTGCATGCATTTTTGAAAATGCCACCAGCAATAAATTCACCGCATTCAGCATTAACTCAATGCACATAAAAATAATTATGGAATTGCGACGGGTAAGAACCCCCACAATTCCGGTGCAGAAAAGTGCCAATGCCAAACCGATGTACCATTTAATTTCCATAAACTTTAATTCACTAATTAAATCGAATTACACGAATTACACGAATTACTTAAAACCAATCCGTGTTATACATTCTCTTTTTTACCTATCACCACGGCGCCAATCATTGCACTTAAAAACAAGACTGAGCTTATCTCAAATGGCAAAACATAATTTTTAAACAATACCATTCCCAGATTTTTTACCAGGCCGCTGTCTCCTCCACCCATCTGCACCATATTGGATGCCTGTGCTGTTTCTGAAATGGCCGAAATCAACACCAGGAATAAACATCCTCCGGATATTAACCCGGCAAACTGAAGCATCCGGTGCTTTTTAGGTTCTGATTCTGCATTTAAATTCATCAGCATCACCACAAATAAAAACAGCACCATGATAGCACCGGCATACACAATGATATTTACAATAGCCAGGAACTGTGCATTCAGTAAAATATAGTGACCGGAAATGGCAAAGAATACTACAATAAGATACAGAATGCTGTACACGGGGCTCTTGCTGGCAACAACCATAATTGCACTGAACAAAGCCAAAGCCGATAAACCCCAAAATAATATTTGTGTGATGCCCATGATCTTTAATTAACCGTTTCTTTTTTTGGCCTGTTACCCAATGCTTTTTTATATTCTTCAGGATTTTCTATTGGATGAGGAATTAAAAGTTCTTCTTTTTTATAAATAAACTGTTTGCGCTGATAATCGGCCGGTGCAAAAGTTTCACTTAAATAAATTGCATCTTTGGGGCATGCTTCCTCGCACAAACCACAAAAAATGCAACGCAGCATATTGATCTCATACCTGGCTGCGTACTTTTCTTCCCTGTATAAATGTTCTTCACCGGTTTGTCTTTCTGCAGCTTCCATGGTTATGGCTTCTGCCGGACAGGCAACTGCACACAAACCGCAGGCAGTACAGTTTTCACGTCCTTCTTCATCTCTGTTCAAAATTTGAAGCCCACGAAAAACAGGACTAAAGGGCCTGGTTTTTTCAGGATAATTTATAGTAGGCTTCTTTTTAAAGATATGACTGAAAGTGATCAGCATCCCTTTAAAAATAGCTACCAGGTAAAGCCGCTCCAGGAAACTCATTTTCCGGCGGTCAACCTTTTTTACTCTGTTAGTTAATGCTTGCATACGTTATTAAGCCGCCTTCGACAAGCTCAGGCTGACAATTCGTTTTTATAAAATTAAAAATGCCAGTTGTTTTGTTTTAATAATACCAATGCCCCTGTTGCCAGCATATTGAACAACGCCAATGGAATTAAAATCCGCCAGCCCAGGTTCATCAATTGATCATACCTGAATCTTGGTATCGTCCATCTTACCCACATGAAGAAGAATATAAAACAAACAACTTTGATCATTAAAGCAAGTACCCCCAATCCCGCCATCAGGTTTGGATTATAATTCAGTTCATTTACAAAAGGTATATCGTACCCTCCAAAATACAAAGTGGCCATAATCACACTGCTGATGAACATATTGATGTATTCAGAAAACAGGTAGAAGCCCAGTTTCATAGATGAATACTCGGTATGATATCCCCCGATTAATTCACTCTCTGCTTCTGCCAGATCGAAGGGAGCACGGTTACATTCGGCGAAGGCGCAAATCAAAAATAACAGAAAGCCCAAAGGTTGATAGATAATGTTCCAGTGACCTGCCTGCTGCTGCAATACCATTTCTTTAAGGCTCAGCGTCCCTGTTACCATTAGCAAAGCAATTAAAGCAATCCCCATGGCCAGTTCGTAACTTATGATCTGCGAAGCTGCCCGTAAACCACCCATCAAAGAAAACTTATTGTTACTTGCCCAGCTACCGATCATGATTCCATAAACACCCATACTTACCACCGCAAACACATATAATATTCCCACGTTCACATCAGCGATCTGTAAAGAAATATCCCTGTCAAACAAATGTACTTTATCGCCCCATGGAACCACCGCACTGGTCATAATTGCGGTAAGCATGGCAAGTGAAGGACCAAGTATAAATAAGAATTTAGAAGAAAAATCAGGAATGATCTCTTCTTTAAAAAACAGCTTCAATCCATCAGCAAGCGGTTGTAAAATACCAAAAGGACCAGCACGGTTTGGCCCACGCCTGTCTTGCAAAATAGCAGCAATTTTTCTTTCGCCGTACGTTGCGTACATGGCAATAACCAGCGACGCCATTACCACAATAATGATCAAAACCAATTTCTCAATAATTAAAGGCAATAAACCTGCTAAAAGCATAATCCTGTTTTTATATTTTTATTCTTTTGGTAATCCCCATTGTGTTGATTCGCCTTCGCCTTTTACAAAATCATCCGACTTTGCAAAATCGGCTGCATGTGCCGGCCTTTCAATTTCACTTAAATGCACATTGGGATTATTTACACCACTAACATTGTGGATGTTCATCATTAATTTAGGATCACGCCCACCTAATAATTTTTTAATGGTATCATTCGGCATTTCCAACGTTGCATATTTATTGGCACCGATAACTGAATGACGGCTGATGGCTGTTAAACCTTCTACGGTCCAGTCGCTTGTTTTCTTTTTATCAAAACGACAGGTATTGCAGATCCAGCCTGGCTTTCCATCGTAACTTTGTACTTCGCCCCACTCATCCTTACGTACTGTAACCCTGTACACTTCGTCGCCACGTAACCACAAGGTAGCTTTACCGCAACATTTAGGATTTTCGCAATTGCGATGGGCATCAACCGGCTTGGTAAACCAAACCCGATTTTTAAATCGGAAAGTTTTATCAGTTAAAGCTCCAACCGGGCAAACATCAATCATGTTGCCGCTAAAATCATTTTCAATTGCTTTGGAAATGTACGTTGATATTTCTGCATGATCGCCACGATCTAAAATACCATGCACACGATTATCGGTCAATTGGTCTGCAACATAAGTGCAGCGATAACAAAGAATACATCTTGTCATGTGCAACTGTATGTAAGGACCAATATCTTCTTTTTCGAAAGTTCTTCTTTTAAATTCGTAGCGTGTGCCCGATTTGCCATGATCGTAGCCAAGATCCTGTAAGTGACATTCGCCGGCCTGGTCGCAAATGGGGCAGTCAAGCGGATGATTGATGAGTAAAAATTCCACCACACCATTTCTTGCATCAATCACTTTATCGCTCGTCATATTTTTAACCACCATCCCATCCATCACGGTTGTGCGGCAACTCGCCATTAGTTTTGGCATTGGCCTTGGGTCGGCGGTTGAGCCTGCGGCAACTTCTACCAGGCAGGTACGGCATTTACCGCCACTGCCTTCCAGCTTGCTGTAGTAGCACATGGCTGGCGGTGTAACATCGCCGCCAATCTGGCGGGCAGCGTTTAATATAGTTGTACCTGGGGCAACATCAATGGTGATGTTATCTATCGTTACTTTAAAATTTGCAGGTGATGCTTTTACTTCTTCAGACATTTTTTAATTCATTTATATCAGCTTGATAGGTATTATCAATTAAATATTTTAAAGTTTTTTTAATCTTGCTTATATGATTTTCCGAATTATCACAATCTGATAAAACATAGTTAATCATTTTTATAAATCTTTCATTTTTAATTAATTTTTCAGGTATTACTTTTGAATCATCTTCAAATTCACTATACTCATTGTAGCCAAACTCTGCTAATGTTTTACCACAATTATTTTCAATATACTTTACAATCCATTTTTCAAATTCTATAGGGTGAAGTTGAATAATATAATAATGATAGTCTTGAACTTTAATTATTTCAACCTCGTCACAGATAAAAAATCGTTGCTCAATTATTAACCCTTTCAAAAAAGGTTCAATGGCATCATTATCACTATCAACTACTCCAATTGCAAACTCTCCTTTAGCCCTTTCTCTGATACTCTTAAAAACCTCTGCTTTATTTTTTTCTTTTCTAATTAACTCTTTATTTAAAAGCAATCTTCCAAAAAAATAAAAATCTGCCCAGCACTCAACCCGTATTACTCTGTTCATAATCTTCAATTTTCATCCCAAAGGCTTTGGTAATTAAAGAAAATGTTTAATCCGGTTTGATAAACATCTTTGCTTACTTCCGGGCTTAGCAATTTTATTTTTGTCTCTCCTTTCTCCGTGCCAACCAAATAAATATTCGTATCATTTCTGCTTTCTTCATCTCTTAATAATTCATCTACAAAATATTGGTTATGAGTCACAATAAAAAACTGATTATTATTTTTATCATTTTTTATAGAATTAGTTATATCAAGAATGTATGGCTCATATAAATGAGATTCTGGCTCCTCAAATAATAATATAGCATCCTTATTACTCAAAATTGCTGCCTGATGAAAAATAAGTCTTTGCAAAGTTTCGGCAATCAGTTCAAAATCTAAAATTAAAAAAGAACCATCATTTAACTCTTTTAAAACATTAAAGAATCCTTGAGAATCTGAACGGGAAATTTTCAAATTATGAGAATCAAAAAGTTCGATTAGTTTGTTCTTAACTTCCGGTATTGAGAAAATAATATCCGAGATATTTTCACCAAATGGAGGTACTAAATATTTTGTTAATGTTGCAAATTGTACATTTACAGATAAATTTCTAAAAATATACTTTCTAATCGGGTTAACAGAATTGTTTATAGAAGTGATATTGAATTTATAATTCCCCTTGATATTTGTATCAGCACTAATCCCATCAAGAGATTTCAATACAACCTGTTTAGGTTCTTTATTCCATTGACTAACATCCATTGGCGGAACAGTACTCGGTATTTCTAAAGCTGTAATTTTCAAATTCAAATTAGAAGATACTCCAATAGTTAGTTTCAAATCACCATTCAAAGCAATAGTAATATCCTCATTGATAAAACCATTAAAAAAAAGTTGATCTGCTTTATTAATTCTTGTAAGTTTCTGAAGAGTCAAGGGTTGGCTATGTGAATGGTCTAATAATAAAAATAAACCTATTGCCTCCAAAATATTACTCTTACCTACATTTGGCGGCCCCACAAAAACATTAATCCGCTTACACCCTTCAATTTTTTGATGGCGTATGCTTTTAAAGTTTTTAATTTCTATGTTATCTATCTTCTGCATTTATCTTTTTATGCTGTTACCGGCACATGTATCTCATCCGCATAATGCGCCAGTCCATAATTACTTGTCAAACACTCAACCGGATTTTTCACATGCCACTCAAACTCATCCCTGAAATGCCTGATCGCTGCTGCAACCGGCCAGGCCGCTGCATCGCCCAAAGGACAAATGGTATTCCCTTCTATCTTGCGCTGAATATCCCACAGCAAATCAATGTCACTTATCTTTCCTTTTCCGTTTTCGATATTCAATAATATTTTTTCAATCCAGCCGGTTCCTTCACGGCAGGGCGAACATTGTCCACAACTTTCATGACGATAAAATCTTGCTAAAGTATACGTATGTTTTACCACACATTGGTTATCATCCAGGACAATAAAACCTCCCGAACCCATCATACTACCGGTTGCAAAACCTCCATCACTCAGGCTTTCGTAGTTCATTAATCTTTTTTCGCCTTTGGCAGTTGTTAATAATAAATTAGCAGGAAGAATAGGAACTGATGATCCACCAGGAATACAGGCCTTCAATTTTCTGCGATTGGGAATACCGCCACAATACTCATCGCTGTAAATAAATTCTTCCACAGAGATGGTCATATCAATTTCGAAAACACCCGGCTTGTTGATATTGCCACAGGCACTCATCAATTTTGTACCCGTACTTTTTCCTACACCAATCTTTGCATATTCTTCACCGCCATCATTGATGATGGGAACAACGGCTGCAATAGTTTCTACATTATTAACCACGGTTGGCCTTTCCCATGCACCTTTTACGGCTGGGAACGGTGGTTTAATTCTTGGGTTACCACGTTTGCCTTCCAGCGATTCTATCAAAGCAGTTTCCTCTCCGCAGATATAAGCACCTGCGCCACGGTGAACATAAATTTCACAATCAAATCCACTTCCAAGAATATTTTTACCAAGAAACCCATGTTGTTTTGCTTCTGCAATGGCCTGTTCTAAAATATCAATTATCCAGGCATATTCACCACGTATATATATGTATGAAACATTGGAGCCAAGTGCAAAAGAAGAAACGATCATTCCTTCAATTAAAATATGCGGAATAAATTCCATCAGGTACCTGTCTTTAAAAGTACCGGGTTCGCTTTCATCAGCATTTACCACCAGGTGACGGGGAACGCCTTCGGGCTTGGCAATAAAACTCCATTTTAAACCTGTAGGAAAACCTGCACCACCACGGCCTCTTAAGCCGCTCTTCTTCACTTCTTCCACAATATCGGCAGGCGCCATTTTTAATGCCTTCTCCACACTGCGGTAACCACCCTCACGGCGGTATACATCATATAACCTGATGTTTTCTACATGCGCTTTTTCTAATAATAGTTTTCTACTCATATACCCCAAATCCGCCGCTGCGGAGCTTTAATTATGTTTTATTTTTCTTTTTTATTAACATTTTATTCTTTGTTTAACTTTAGTGGCACTCTTGTACTGTATTGCTTCGTTGTGCTTTTACCTAGTACATTTTAATTTTTCCTTTATACAAATCATACACCGGAAAAATCATATCCCAATCTTTACCCCAAACCACATTACCATTTTCTATTTTAAATTTTTTAAAATTTTCCACCTGCTTATATCTGTTGTATTGAGGATGACTATTTGTTTGCAAAAAGTCACCAAAATCAACAAGCGTTTTTTTACTGTTGGTAAAAATTATTTCCAACAAATAGCCTTCAATATATTTTGCCTCCTTTACAATTATGTTCTCCATTGGTCATAATTTAATAATCACTTCACATTTTACTTTTTTATTCTCCACAAAAAACTGTTTCCATTTTTCTACAATTCCTACATGATATTTTTTTATAAACCTTATCGCCTCTTTTTCATCTTTTGGTTCAAGCGGCATTTTCCCTTTCACTTTTTTAACTCCAACTTGTTTTAGTTTCCCATTCTCATATGCCAATTCAAATTTACTTTCAAATTCTGCAACAGAAACATGAACGTGCACAGGTAAATGCTCGTTCGCATAAAAGAAAAAAATTAAGCCCAAATATTCATAAATCTTTGGCATATCAATTCTTTTTTACCGCCTGCCTTGCAAACAACACCCAACGCTTCCCTTTCTTGACCCACACTTCCAAAACTTTTAAATGATAAGTATTTGTAGCCCCTTTCATTGTTGCAGTAATATCTGCCACAAACCGCACATTCGCCATTGTTCCGTTTATCAAAACTGTTACGCTGTCTTCTTTAAAACCCTGATAACTGATATAACCGGTTTCGAAGTCTTTTATTAAATCAGTTTTTGTCTGCACCCAGCCGTTGCTATGGCCATAACTTAATGCCTTATCCGTTTGCTGGTTTATAGAAACTGTATTCTTATTTACCAGCGCCTGGTGAAATTCTTTTATTGTTGCTGTTAATTTTTCTTCATCCGTTTGCTGCGCAAAAGTACCAATAGACAGCAGTGAAAAAATTATTAATAAAAAGAACTTCATTTTATTTTGTAAGTTTTGCCATTAACATTCTCATCGGGTGCAATGTCCTTGTAAATGGATTCAACAGAAGCCCTAAAGATTCTAAAGTAGTTGCACCCAGCAAAGGTTCATCTCCTTCTTCGCCATACACAACCGGTGCAGGCCCACCTTCTCCTTCAAACTCAAAATAAGCAGAACAGACTTTTCTTTTTAAGATCGTACCATCTGCCAAAGAAAAATTCATTTCTTTATATGGCTCTATATCCAGTTCATCTAAAATTTTGCCCGGCACTAAACTGTAAATTGCTCCGCTATCTACCAAAAAATTAACCTCCGCAGTTTTAATACTTTTGCAGTGTTCCTTTACTTTTAATATGACGGAAGTTATGCCCATTTTTAATTTGCCTTTGCCCTGCATTCTTCAATAATAGCATCTATTTTTTCTTTGGTTAAATGTTCTTTGTAAATTTTCCCTAACTGCATCATGGGTGCATAACCACAGGCACCCAGGCACTCAACGGTTTTTAAAGTAAACATACCATCGGCTGTTGTTTCGTCAACACCAATGTTCAGTTTCTCTTTTATGTAAGCAATGATATTATCGCTGCCATTGATCATGCAGGGGCCCGTTTGGCAAACCTCAAACATATATTTACCAACCGGACTTAAATTATACATACTGTAAAAGCTGGCCACTTCGTACACTTCAATAGGCTCAATGTTTAAAACGGTGGCTACATAATCCATTACCGGTACATCAAGCCAGCCGCCAAATTCTTCCTGCGCCAGGTGCAATACAGGCAGCAAGGCACTTTTATGTTTGCCTTCGGGATAACGGGAAATAATTTCCTTTATCTCATTTAATTTTTGTTCGGTAAACTGTATCATTCTTTAAAGTCAAAAGTTAAAAATCAAAAATCAAAAGAAGCATTACAGCTTTTTGATTTTTTAATTTTGAGAGTTTAATTCTTACGCATCCATCTCCCCTGCAATCAAATTCAAGCTGCTCATGGTTATTACTGCATCACTCAACATACCGCCTTTCACCAACTCCTCAAAAGCCTGGTAATAAATAAAACATGGCCGGCGAAAATGTAAACGGTAAGGCGTTCTTCCTCCATCACTTATCAAATAAAAACCAAGTTCGCCATTTGCACCTTCCACAGAGCTATAGACTTCACCTGCCGGCATTTCGGTTTCACCCATCACTATTTTAAAGTGATAAATGAGTGCTTCCATTTTTGTATACACATCTTTTTTCTCAGGCAAATAATACGCAGGTGCATCGGCATGAAAAACTTCAGCCTCTGCGCCTTTAAATTCCTGTACTTTTTGATAAGCCTGCTCAATAATGCTCAGGCTCTGCCACATTTCTTCATTACGTACCAAAAACCGGTCGTAGCAATCGCCGGTGCTGCCAACCGGTACAACAAAATCAAAATCCTGGTAACTGCTGTATGGTGTATGTACACGTACATCGTAATCTACACCGGCGGCACGCAGGTTTGGCCCTGTAAAGCCGTAATTTAATGCCCGCTCTGCAGATATAGGCCCACAGCCGATTGTACGGTCCATAAAAATCCGGTTTCGGGTAAATAGGTTTTCAAACTCTTTTAATACTTTAGGATATTCCTTTAAGAATCTTTCGAGTTTTTCGAATGCCGCAGCAGTGAAATTCCTTTCAAAACCGCCAATACGCCCAATAGTAGTAGTAAGGCGGGACCCACATATTTCTTCATATATTTCGTAAATTAATTCACGATACTGCATCACATATAAGAACCCAGAGAATGCACCACTATCCACACCTACAATTGAATTACAGATCAGATGATCAGATATTCTTGACAATTCCATGATGATCACCCTTAGATAATCAACCCTTTTAGGCAATTGTAACCCCAGTAGTTTTTCGCAGGTAATATGCCAGCCCATGTTGTTGATGGGCGATGAGCAATAGTTCAGGCGGTCGGTAAGCGGCGTTATCTGGTACAAAGGCCTGCGTTCGGCAATTTTTTCAAAAGCACGGTGAATGTACCCGATGGTAGAAGTGGATTTCATTACACGTTCACCGTCCAGTTCAAGGATATTCTGAAACACCCCATGCGTTGCCGGGTGCGTTGGCCCCAGGTTAAGCGTGGTGGTTTGCTTTTCTATGCTTCCTTCAGGCAGTAAAATATGATCGTTGTTAGACATTAATTATTTTTTTGTACCCAACAATATTTTTTTAATCAGCTTCATTGGCAACAGCTGTTTATTAATTTTTATTCTTTTAATAAAAGAATAAAAATTAATCACTCTTCCACTATATCTCTTTATTCAGCTTTAATTCTATTTTCTCTATCGTTCCTCCGGGACTTTGCAACATTTGCTTTTTTTATTCTACTAATCTATCGCTCCTATAGAGCTAAAAAGACAAGAGGGTTAACGTCCAAACATCTCATCATCTTTATCAATCCTCGTCTGGTCTTCTACCGGGTATTGTTTACGCATAGGGAAATAATCCATCTCTTCCACATTTAATATCCTGATCAGGTTTGGATGACCAATAAAATTAACCCCGAAAAAATCGTAGGTTTCCCTTTCCATATGATTGGCTGCACTGTATAAGGCTGTTGCACTAAATACATCTGGCTTTTGTATATCAACAAATATTTTAAACCGAATGCGTACATTATCAACCAGGTTATGCACGTGATACACTACCGCCAGTTCGGCTCCTTTATTATCGGGGTAATGAACGGCCTGCAGATCAGTTAAAAACTGAAATCTAAGTTCAGCATCATCAAACAAAAACTGAAGTACTTTTAGATTGAGTTCCTTAGGTGCTGTAAAAGTGAGCATACCGTAAGGCTCCTGCCAACCGGTTAATTGATCGGGGAATTTTTCAGTTAGTTTTTGCTGTATTGTTTCGTTCGTTAAAGCCATCTAGCTATTAGCTTTTAGCCTTTAGCTTTTAGCTAAGGCATTAATAATTTGTATTGCTAACTGCTAACCGCTAGGGGCTAACAGCTTTATTGTATTCCATATCCTTCCAACATATCCTTATACTGGTCGCTATATCGGCGCCTTAACCCTTCAGCATTTACCAGGTCCTGTATCTTCATAAAACCATCCAATACAGCCTCTGGCCGTGGCGGGCAACCAGGTACATACACATCTACAGGTATGATCTGATCTATTCCCTGCAAAACGGAATAGCTGTCGAATATGCCGCCCGAACAGGCGCAGGCACCCATGGCTAAAACCCAGCGTGGCTCTGCCATTTGCAGGTACACCTGTTTTACAATCGGCGCCATTTTTTTTGCTATGGTTCCCATCACCATCATGAGATCGCACTGACGTGGAGAAAAGCTCATACGCTCTGCACCAAACCGGGCTAGATCATAATGACTGGCGGCTGTGGCCATAAATTCGATACCGCAACAACTGGTTGCAAATGGTAAAGGCCAGATTGAGTTTTTACGGGCAAGACTTACCACTTTTTCAAGATTGGTAGCCATAAAGCCTTCCCCCATGTATCCTTCGGGAATGCCTTCGAATTTTACGTAATTATTATATTGTACCGGACGATTGTTCATAATTTGATAATTTGCTGATTAGCTAATCTGCTAATTCCTTCAATTCAATGTATTTTTAATTATTGCTTAGTCGTCTTATTTAAAAAATTAGCACATTAGCACATTAGTTAATCAGCTAATTTCTATTCCTCCCACTTCAATGCTCCTTTCTTAAAAATATAAACCAACCCTGCTACAAATAAGGAAACAAACATCAATACTGCTATAAAACCTTCCCATTTCAGTTCCCGGAAGTTTACTGCATAAGGATAAAAAAAGATGACCTCTACATCAAACAACACAAACAAAATTGCTACCAGGAAATATTTGACTGCCATTGGCTGGCGGGCATTACCTCTTATCTGGATACCACTTTCAAAATTTTGCAATTTATCGGAAGTTACTCTTTTTGGACCCAGCATGTTAGACCCCACAATGATGGTGGCTATAAGCCCGATGGCAAAAATTGACTGAAGGGCAATGGGCAGGTAATTTGCCGCATTATTCGCATCTGTAACCTGTAGTAAAAAAAACTGCATTTTATTATTATGTGATTACTGGCAAAAATAAGGCAGCCAAAGCAATATTCAATAGCTTGTAAAACAAAACCCCGATATCTTTTTTATAACGGGGTCTTGCATTTATTTTATCCCTTTTTTTTCTTTACCCGCGTTAATTTTTTTTTTGCGGCGTCGGTGGCTTGGGTTTGGCCGGCGGCGGTTTTGGTGCTCCCATTTTTGAAATAGACTCTTTAAATCCGAGCAATTCAGTATCAGCCGGATCAAGCAGCAAAGCCTTATCAACATAACCGAGCGCCAGTACCTTATCTTTTAATGTGTTTGCTGCGTATATGATGAGGTACCTGTAACTGCCTTTTAATAACGGCAATATTCTTGTTTTATCAAGTTCAGGATATGCTTCACCAACCGCAACTGCTCTGGTATAGGTTTGATAGGCTGAATCAGTTACCATTAAGGTATCAATTCCTGCCTGGGCCGCACCTTTATAATAGTACCCAAAAATACCATCGGGGAATTTTTGAATATACAGATCAAACATTTCAATAACCTCAGGATAGTTTTTTGCACGATAATAACCAATACCAGCATTATATATGTCTGTTTTACCAGGTGCCTTTTTTATATAAATTATTTTCTTATACCAGTCGGCTGCATTACTAAACTGTTGCCTATCCTCGTAAACAGAAGCAACTTGTTTTAACATAGTAACTTTTCCAATTTCGGTACTATCAAGTGCCACAGCCTGGTCCATAAAGTTTCCGGCCAAAGCTTCATTACCCGGGAATTTCAGCAATACACTGGCGTAGGTAAAATAATCCCTTGCCCCAATTTTTGCAGGTTTTTGTTTTTGAAAATATTTGTCAAATGCAATCTTAGCATTCCCATAAGCGGCCATTGCACCCGTAGAATCGCCGACCTTGTCCAGCTTTTCTGCTATTTTGAAGTTTGCATAACCGGCTAACCCAAAAAGGTTTGGATATGGATTTGGACTGGCACCTATACAGCTTTCAGAAGCTGTAATATATTCTGCAAATAATCCCTGTGCAAATTTCATCTGAGCATTTAAGAAACAGGCGTTGGGTTCATCTGAACCTTTCGCTGCCAGGTATTTATCCAGATAGGCGGCCGATTTCACAACATCCGTTTCGTAAAAATATTGGTGCAGGTAAAAATATACACGGGAGTAATTCGGATCTAATGCGATTGCGTCATTATAGTATTGAAGGTAAATTGATTCCTGGCTTCGTCCCTGAGACTGGTATATTCTTCCGATACGGAATTTTGCCCTTGCATATTTTGGGTCGATTGCCAATGCAGCTTCATAAGACCTTTGTGCACTGCCACCATCTCCTACTTTTCTAAAAGCATCTCCCAGGTCTGTCATAATCCTTGCATCTTTAAAGCCCTTCATATTGGTAGCCTGTTGCAATTTTTCTATTGCATAAGCTCCATCACCAAGCTTGGAATCAAAATCGCCGTTCGCAAAGCCAATAGCATCCAATACCAGTATGTTTTTTCCGCCACTCAGGCTTATGGCACTTTCAAAATGACTGCGGGCCTGCTGGGTTTTTCCTTCAAGCAGTTCAAGATGCCCCATGCCGGCATTTAGCAAAGCACTGTTGGCGTTGGCAGCTAAACCTTTTTGATAAACTGTTTTAGCGCCTTCAATATCCTTATCTTCATCGGGCGCAATTAATGTTTGTCCAAGCCAATATGCTGCCTCGTCATTGGCGGGGTTGGCGGTTACCAATTGCTGAAACACATTTTTTGCACTAATGAATTTTTCGTAGTACAAAAACTTTTTGCCATCTTCAATTGATTGCGCCTTGCTGGCATTAGCAATGAGCAAACCGGTTAATAGGATAAGTGTAAATTTTAAATTCTTCATTTTATTTTGCTGTTTAAGTCTTTACAATAATATTAATTTTCCATCTATTCTATCATTAAATCCTAACAATCTTTTATAATTTCTGGTTAATCCTCACTCTTCTTACGCCGAAATCCATTCTTGTTCCCAAATATGCCCGCCTGAAAATTAACTGCCCCCGTTCCTGGTTTAAGAAATTTACAAAGCCCGTACCAAGACCATCAAAATTTTCTTTTAGTATGTAATACAAACCCCGTACCAAAGGATACCTACGTGTTAAAATGCTTGCCTGCATTGGTTTTACGTAAGGTTTTTCATCACAAACTTCGCAAGCCACGTACGCAATTTTTATTTTATTTAACATTTTAACCTGTGCACTGTCTTCCGGATTACCAACCCAGCTAATACCAACAAAACCTACAGCATTTTCTGTTTTGGACACATAATCAATAACGTCTTGGCTGCCTTTTACCGCCTGAACAACAGCAGTATCAAATTTCTTGCCTTTTAAAATACTATCCATTACAAACCTTACCGTGCTGGTTGCATTCAACCCATCAAAAACAATCTTTTGGTTTCTGTTTATTTTTCCTGAAAGCTGATCCCTTAATCTTTCCAATGTAAAAAGGGTATCGTTACTTTTACTGTTTACTATTATTGTAATAGCGTCGTTGGCAATATTATCCCAGTGGGGATAATATTTTAGTGAGTCCAGAGAATAGGCATCTTCTTCATCTCTCAGTCCACGGGTAACAATAACCATCCTGTTGCCAGTATCGTTAAAATAATCCTTAAAACAATCCGCTTCTGTTTTGTACTCCGCAATGATATGGGCATTGGGGAATGATCTTTCGTACACCCTGATCTGCTCTTGCATTACCGGCTTAAAAGATTCGTCCACAGTGATATGTATGGTACCGCTTGCCATCGTGTCGGTAGGGCTTTTCTTAAATTTACCCTTACACCCTGCTATAAAAAAAGGGATCATAAAACAGCTTAATGCGGTTATTATAATCCTGTTTATTTTTTTTCTGCTCATCTGTCCCTGAAATATTGTTTCTTGTATCCCCTGTAAATCCTGAACAATCCATAAATTACACAAACGGCCCCAAAAATTTTAAACGTATTTGCATCATATTTTTCTGCAAGCTCGGCATTGAACTTTTTAATAAAGATCATGAATATACCCATTGCCATCCAGAGCATGCCCATACCAAAATCCATAATGCTTCGCATGCGCAGGTAACTTTTATCACGCTCACTCGGTTCTTCTTTTTCAAATTCTTCCAGTGCCATTTTATAAATTTTATTAGATGCAGATTACTAAAGTATTTCCGGGCTGTGAAAATACTGAATTAATCAGTTACAATCAATCGGTATTTGTAAACTTTACCGGAATGATATAATATACCGATACATTTTCGCCTTTGGTTTTACCAGGTACCCAATCCGGCATTTTCTTTAACACCCTTACAACCTCTTTATTGTAAACTTCCCCACCATCCTGCACGGTTACAAAACTTTTTAATTTGCCGGTGTAATCCACTACAAATTTCACCCGTACACTTACCGTTTCCCCGTTTTCCATTTCGGTGGGTGTCTGCAGGTTTTTTTCCAGAAATTTCCTCAGAGCTTCCATACCGCCTGGATATGCCGGCAATATATCTACTGCATCGCCATTCATTGGTAATGTTTTGTCAATTGCCGGAATTGATTTTTCGCCTCCATCAATAGCCGGTTGCGGTGTATCCGGTTCTACAAAAGCCACACCCGGTGTTGGGGTAACTACAGTTTTTGTGCCGATAAAATCCGTTGGCAAAAGCGTTTTAATACTGTCGGTTTTTACACCCTTATCAACTATCGCGATGTTACTGAGATATTGATTTTGAGCTACAATTGCCTGCTTTGGCTGCGGCTTTACAACGTCCGGTTTTTTAGGTTTCTCCTTTGGAGTTTCATCAATGTTGGTAAACGTTGGTTCTTCTTTTTTGTAAACTCTGTCCAAAGCGGTCTTTCTTTTTTCAGGTAAGAATGTAAAAGCCGAAAAAGCAGCGGCAGCGATGAACATAAAGCCCAGTGCCAGTTTTAAACGACCGGGATAAAACTTACGCAGGTTGTAAGCTCCATATAATTTGTTGCGTTTTTCGAAAATGATATCAAGGATATCTGTTTTCCGAATAAGATTCTTGTTCATGTCTGGTTGGTTTTGATGTGAAAAAATGAAAATCAAAACCGGCGCCGTGTTCGGTAATAAGATGAGATAGTTTACAGATTCCATAAAAGGCTGTTAGCTATTGGCTGTTAGCTGTTAGCAAATACAGCAGCTAATGGCTGACAGCTAAAAGCTAACAGCTTATATTTGCCGTATGAAAATTTTAATGGTATGCTTGGGCAATATTTGCCGCAGCCCATTGGCCGAAGGGATTTTACAAGAGAAAGCATTAAAAGCAGGGTTGGATTGGCAGATTGACAGTGCAGGGACAAACGGATACCATACCGGTGAACCGCCGCATCATTTAAGTGTAAAAGTGGCCGGGTTAAACGGGGTTAATATAAGCAAACAAAGAAGCAGAAGATTTACCGCTGCTGATTTTGAAGAATACGATATTATTTATGCCATGGCCAATGATGTGCTGCAGGACATGAAGCGGATCGGTAAAAATAATTTCGATTCAAATAAAGTAAGTTTGTTTTTAAATGAATCTTTTCCGGGAGAAGAAAGAGATGTGCCTGACCCCTGGAGCGGACCAGAAAGCCACTACCATGAAGTGTTTGAAATAATTAATAACAATTGCGAAATCATTATAAAAAAGTATACCAAATAACAGCACTCACGATTCACAACTCACCATTCACAATTAAGCATGAGCACCAAACCATCTATACCGCAAGGCACAAGAGATTTTTCATCAGAAGTTGTTCGTAAAAGAAATTATATTTTTTCAACTATCAGAAATGTGTTTGAGATATATGGATTTGAACCATTGGAAACACCTGCCATGGAAAACCTTGATACTTTAATGGGTAAATATGGAGAAGAAGGTGATAAATTGATTTATAGGATTTTAGACAGTGGCGATTCTTTCAGTGATGAATTTTGGGATTTCGTAAAAAGCGAATTAAAAAAGGATGAAGAACATCACAATGAATACTTTAAGCGGAAATTTGGAATTCATTCAACTGATAAAATTACAAAGCCTGTATTAATTAAAGAAAAAGCTAAAGAATTATCTAAATCACTTTCCAAGCTCAAAGCAGATGTAGCAACCAAAGCTTTAAAATACGACCTCACCATTCCCTTTGCACGTTACGTAGCCATGAACCACACCAAACTTACTTTTCCTTTTCGACGTTACCAAATACAACCCGTATGGCGTGCCGACAGGCCACAAAAAGGCCGGTACCGTGAGTTTACTCAATGCGATGCCGATGTGGTTGGCAGTCTTTCTTTATTAAACGAAGTAGAACTTACAAATATTTACCACGAGGTTTTTTTACAATTAGGATTGAGGAATTACGAATTAAAAATCAACAGCCGCAAAATATTGGTTGCGCTGGCAGAACTTTGCGGCGGTGCAGATAAAATGATTGACATTACCGTTGCCATCGATAAGTTAGACAAAATAGGTATTGAAAAAGTAAAAGAAGAATTACTGGAACGTAGCTTAAAAGATGAACAAATAAAAATTATTGAAAGCTACCTGAACATTGCCGGCAGCAATGAAGAAAAATTATCTCAGATAAAATCATTGCTTGGCGAAAGCAAAACGGGTAAACAAGGTATTGATGAAGTAGAATTTGTTTTCAATCAAACTAAAAATACAAATCTTAATATTGATTTTACCTTAGCAAGAGGTTTAAATTATTACACCGGAATTATTTTTGAAGCCAAGGCACCTGAAGAAGTGAAGATGGGCAGCATTGGCGGGGGTGGCCGTTACGACGACCTTACCGGTTTGTTTGGCGTACCCAATATACCCGGTGTGGGCATTAGCTTTGGTGTAGATAGAATTTATGATGTGCTTGAGGAAATGAATTTATTTCCGGCAGATGTGCAGGTGAGTACTAAAGCCCTGTTCTTTAATATGGGAGAAGCTGAAAGCCACTTTGCTTTTGGCACTATGCAACAATTACGCAGCAGTGGTATTGCCTGCGAGCTGTATCATGAAGCCACCAAGATCAACAAGCAATTTACTTACGCCGAAAAAAAGAACATTCCTTTTGTCATCATCATCGGCAGTAAAGAAATAGATGAAAAGAATTGTGCTGTTAAAAATTTAGCAACCGGTAAGCAGGAGATTGTACCTTTTGAAAAACTGGCTGAGTATTTTAAAAACTTATAGTCTTCTTTTTGGATTTGCATTATTAATGAACTTTCAGCCTGAGCTTGTCGAAGGTGGGTTTTACAAAAATAGCAACAGCTTCGACAAGCTGCTAATGACAAGTATTTTAAAAGGTTGGTAACCAATTTTTTACAAAATTGAATTTAGCCACAAAGCCCGAAGGCACTAAAGAAAATGCGTAGCATTTTTCTACTTCGTGCCTTTGTGACTTGGTGGCAACCCCTTTTCTCAGCGAAGCTGAGAAAAAAAAATATTGTCATTTGGAAAGAGCTTAAAAAAATTTTATGAGTGCCTCAGCCTGACATCGCACTAAAGTAAAATTTACAACCCTTCATAAATAATTGCCGAACCCTGCCCTACGCCCACACACATAGTTGCCAGTCCGTATTTAGCTTTGCGTTTTTTCATTTCATGTAATAAAGTAGTGGAAATTCTTACACCACTACAACCCAATGGGTGCCCCAATGCAATGGCACCACCATTTACATTTACTTTCTCCAAATCCAAACCCAAATCATGTATGCAGGCGATAGACTGCGATGCAAAAGCTTCATTCAATTCAATTAAATCCAGATCAGCAACTTCTAAACCTGCCCTTTGCAAAGCCTTTTTGGTTGCAGGCACGGGGCCAATACCCATAATGGCAGGATTAACGCCTGCAACAGCCATACTCACAATTTTTGCCATTGGCTGCAGGCCATATTTTGTTACTGCGGCTTCGCTTGCCAGTAACATCGCTGCTGCACCATCATTAATGCCACTGCTGTTGCCGGCAGTAACGGTACCGTCTTTTGCAAAAGCAGCTTTCAACTGCCCTAGTTTTTCAATACTTGATAAACGGGGATGCTCATCTTTGTCAAAATCAAAAACATCTTTACCAATTTGTACCTGTATGGGAGTTATTTCATCGGCAAACTTATTTTCTGCAAATGCTTTTTCATATTTCTGCTGGCTTGCAAATGCAAATTCATCTTGTGCATGGCGGCTGATGTTCCAGCGTTTGGCAACATTTTCTGCAGTTTCGCCCATCGTATATGGGTAATACATTTCGGCAAGTTTTTTATTTACAAATCGCCAGCCCAAAGTGGTATCAACAATTTGTTGCTCCCTGCCAAATGCTGTTGTACTTTTTGGCATTACATAAGGTGCCCTGCTCATGCTTTCTACTCCGCAGGCTATCATCAATTCTCCATCGCCGCAGGCAATAGCACGGGCACAATCCATAATGGCCTGCAAGCCGCTGGCACATAAACGGTTTACCGTATTACCTGCAACTGTTGGGGGCAGGCCAGCCAGCAAAGCCGCCATACGAGCCACATTGCGGTTATCTTCGCCACTCTGGTTGGCAGCGCCGGCTATCACATCTTCAATGGTGTTTACATCAACACCAACGTTTCTTTTCACCAACACACTTATTACATGTGCCAGCAAATCATCTGGCCTTACGCCACTCAATGAGCCTCCAAATTTTCCAATGGGTGTTCTTACTGCATCTATAATGTAAACTGTTTGCATGCCGTTTTTTTATGAGCCCGGCCATAGAATCTATTTCAGCTTCATTGGCGTCGCACTCTTGTACTAAATATCTTTTCTCAACTCTTCCTTAGCAAAGATATGATTACAACTTAGAAATCTCCACCAACACATCCTCATTACCCTCATTGCTCGTAAAGATTCCGTATTTGATTCATCCGTTCCCTTTGATTGCCCGGTTGAATTGCAATGCGTGAAGAAACTAAAAAAAACAAAAATGACCACAATGAGAAAACGGCATTTTGCATAATTTAATTCTGCTAATGTAAACTGCAACTTTACATTCAAACAGTCTTTACCATTTACAAAATACATTTAATTAATGAAAATAGCCTTGTCGGCAGTACCTTTGCGGCATGTCAGCAGTAAAAAACATACGCAGCTTAAGTCTTGTAGAATTAAAGGAATATTTTGAATCAATCGGCGATAAAAAATTTCGTGCCATACAAACTTATGAGTGGCTTTGGAAGAAAAATGCCCGCAGTTTTGATGACATGAGCAATTTATCGCTAGAGCTGCGTAAAAAACTGGCTGAAAATTTTGAATTTAATACCATGACGGTAGATGCTACCCAGCACAGCAGTGATGGTACATTAAAATCGAGATTTAAAACATTTGACGGACATTTGATGGAAGGTGTAATCATTCCCACCGAAAAAAGAAATACAGCCTGCGTATCATCACAAATAGGTTGCAGCCTTGCCTGCAAATTTTGCGCAACCGGTTTAATGGATCGTAAGCGTAACCTGCACTTTGATGAAATTTACGACCAGGTAGCTATATTAAATGAGCAGAGTTTAAAAATGTATGGCACCGGCATTACCAACATTGTTTACATGGGTATGGGTGAACCTCTATTGAATTACAACAATGTTTTAAAATCTATTGAAAGAATTACAGCCAGCGATAGTATGGCAATGAGCCCTAAGAGAATTACAGTTTCTACTGCTGGCGTTGCAAAAATGATAAGGCAATTGGGAGATGATAAAGTAAAGTTTAACCTGGCCTTATCGTTACATGCCGCAACCGATGAAAAGCGCAATACCATCATGGCCATTAATGAAAGCAATAATATTGCGGCATTGATTGATGCGCTTAATTATTTTTATGAGCAAACCAAAAATGACATTACGCTGGAATACGTTCTTTTAAAAGACGTGAATGACAGTATAGAAGATGCAGAAGAATTAGTAAAAGTATACCGCAAAATACCAACGCATTTAATAAATGTAATTGAGTTTAATACTGTTTCTGGTATTCCCTATTTAAAGTCGGATGAGGACACTACCCAATTGTTTACAGATTACCTTGCAAAAAACCGGGTTAATGTAAGGGTACGCCGCAGCCGCGGTAAGGATATTGATGCCGCCTGCGGACAACTGGCCAATAAAAAACAGGCTTAGGTTTTCTTTAACACCCTGCATTAAACCCCGCAATCTTCTTTCGGTCTATATGTAAACAATTAAATAAAAAGACATGAAAAAAGTATTAATTCCCCTGATAGCCTTATTGGCTTTAACAATTAGTGTAAGTGCCCAGGATAAGATGGGTAAAAAAGGTCGCCATCATCAAAAACATGAAAAAGGAATGATGGCTAAACAGCTAAATTTCACTGATGCACAGAAAACTCAAGCCAAAGCCATTAATGAAGATAGCCGCAAAAAAATGCAGGAGCTTAATAAAAATGAAAGCATTGCTGTAAAAGAACAGCGTGACCGCAAAGCCGCCATCATGAAAGAAAGAAAAACAAAGATGGATGGATTGTTAACTGCAGAACAAAAAACAAAACAAACACAGTTAAAAATCGAGCATAAAGCCAAGAAAGAAGCCGGGTATGCTAAGCACATGGATAAGATGAAAGCCAACCTGAATTTATCTGATGACCAAGTTGCTAAATTAAAAGCACAGCACTCAGCTATGCATGCGAAAGCAGAAAAAATTAAAACCAACGAATCTTTAAGCCGCCAACAAAAGAAAGAGCAGATGATGGCTTTGAAAACTGAGGCTAAAAACCAGCATAGTAAAATTTTAACCTCCGAGCAGTTACAGAAACAGGAAGAAATGAAAAAGAACCGTGGCGATAAATCAAAAAAATAATTCCCCCTACTAAACTTGTAAAAGCTGTTCCCAAAAAGGAATGGCTTTTTTTGTAAATTACAGTTAAAAAAACAGGCTGTACCAAAATCAATTTTGATACAGCCTGTTAAAAAATCAAACAACTTTAAATGCTACTGTTTTAAAACCTTAAATGTTTGCACCTGATCTCCTTCAGTTATTTCAATTATGTAATAACCAGTTGCCAAACCAGACATATTGATTTGTTGTTGCTTACTGCCTTTACCACTTTTGGCAGTACGAACTGATAAACCTGTATAAATATCTTTTACACTGGTTGTAAATTGCAAATTGGATACGAAATTTGCATCTGCTTCTGCATTATCTGGATTAGGTTTAGCATTTATTGTAAAAATATCACTTACTGGATTTGGGTTTAAATTAAACTCCATCCTGTGTATGCCAACTGAATAAAAGGTAAAATTGCCCTGGCTACAACTTCCAGACTGACCTGTAATGGTGAATGTGGCATATACCGATGAAGGATCAAAATGAATGTACAACTCTCCGTCATAATACCAATTTACTGAACCAACACTACTGCTTAGCGAAATGGTTTTGCCAGCAGCAGCCAGGTCGCCAACATATACATGCATCCAATTACAAATATTCATCGCTTTCGACTGGCCAATGCTTATAGTTCCATCATGCGAACCATAGGGCCAGCAGGCTGCCTGGTGATGGTTATAAGTGCCGTTATCATTATCTGCAAAAATTTGTTTTGTAATTATTATCGGGGTGTTTGGCGGTGTTTGTGGTGTATTAATGGATGCTACCAAAGTAGTTGAAAGGTTTTGTGTATGTAAATTTGTTACTGTTAAAATGCTGCCATTAACTCCGCCGGGTGTTAGTTGAAAAACGAATCCATTACCATTGGCTACACTCCATTGAACAACAGAATTAGGCGGTAAATTGTTAATGCCGTAATCAACCTGGTTACATACTACGCCAACGCCGGTCATACTCATATTACCGGGGCTATATGCCACACACTCGTTAGGAGCCTGGCAGCAGATAGGTGTGCTTAGTGTTGGTTCCATTTCGTTAAATATCCAGTTTGCATTACGTGCTGTAAATTCAATATGCCTGTTATTAGATACTTGCCCAGTACTAAAAACCCTTCGCTCCTCTGCTATATACTCATCGGCACGGCTGCCGTTTTGCCCGTTATTTACAAATATATAAGGCTGGTCAAAAGCGTTAATATTTGCTACATCTAATGCGCTTACAGTTGGCACAAAAGTAAAAGCATCCTGCACCTGTAAACCATTAAATCGGTAGTTGTAATTAAAAAAACCTAAAAAGTTGTACCCATTTGCACTTGGGGGTAAATTTGCGGTTGCTCCATTGCTTTTAGTTAATGGCTGTACCCCACCTGCTACGCCATCCCATGGAAACATATTTCCTGTACTGCTTTTGTTATATTCCAAAAGGGTTTTGGTGCTTGTCCATAATAAAATAGTAAGGCTCATATCTATTTTAAGATGCGCTATGTTTTGTACTTCGCCAAAGTTTGGCAGTGCATGCAATTGTAAATCTATAGAAGCAGCCTGTGTGCCAAATAAACCCAACAATGGTGCAGATACACTGCCCGTGCCACCACCATTAGCCAGAAGACTATACGGCTGAAAAAGCGGTGTGCCGCATTGGCTGCCCTGGCTGGTTGCCACAAACCGGTAAGGTGCCGGACTACTTGCCGGAAAAGTTACCATAGTGTGATACTCGCCATCTAAAAAGGTATTTTGCGTTACGCCGCTGGCAGTTACCAAAGCCATTACCTGTTGCTGCGTGGCCGGGCGGCTACGCAGGTAATTAAACTCGCCCAATGCCGGTATTACACTGCTTAATGCCACACTTGTGTTGGTAAATGGCGTGAGCCTTATTTTAAATGTACTTATATCGTACAATAAATATTGAGCACCCAATGGTATATTAGCACCCCGGTGTGGGCTGTCGTGGGTTACCAGTAACCTTGTTTGCGATATATTGTTGATGTTGGGGTTATCTTTCGTCATTTTAGCAAGGCAGTAGCGTGCTACAAGCCCGCCCATGCTTAAGCCCAAAACCACATTTTGCTGGCTGGCAGCATCTTTATTGGCGTTTACCCAGGTAATAACATCCTGCAATAAAGCTGCATTTCGTTTTATATCATCGGTACCATCGCGGTAATTAATGAATATAAGGTCGTATTCGGCGATATCATCAAGATTATTATTAAATCTATTGCTATTAAACGTAGTAATCGGGTCGGAAATTGCAGCCCAAAAATTATTATAAGTATAAGCTTCAGCAAGCGACGGAGCTGCATCATGAATATCAAAACCTTCCAATACAATTAATGGTTTTCTTAATATGCGATTGCCTATGGGACTGGTATTCCGAATACTGTACTGTACAAAAACATCTCCTCCATTATGTAAGTTAGTAGCAGGTAACGATAGTGTAGGGATAGTTTGTTCTATATACCTGCCTACCACGTTTGCCGGGGGTACATAGTTTACAAATAGCCTGCTGTAGCATTTAAAATTTTGCCCGTTGCTAAGGGTAACGCTATATGTAAGCCGCTTTTCTCCAGTGCTGGTATAAGTTGCGCTTGCTATTGTGCCAAAACTGGCCGTTACAAAGCCATTACCATCATCAAAATTTACCTGTATGCTGCTTACAGTTGTATATTTTAAATTGGTAAAAAATAATTCGGGTTTAAAAAGCAGGTTAACCGTGCCTGTATTACACTCATTACTTTGCTGGGCAGCAGCAAAGGCGGTTTGCAAAAGGTACGGGCTTTGTGGGCGGTTTGCCACATCGTTCAGGTAATTGTTGCTAATAGTAAACAATCCATCATCAATTGCTGTAGGGCTTATGCTGTTGTATTTTACCATCATAATAGTAACGGGGTTTACCGGTGTGGTGCTGCTTTGCATGGCAGCATACATATTGCTGTTTAACTGGTCAAAACCGGGTAACAGCGTGTTATCAATCTGTAAAATAATATTGGCTGCAGACCCGGCTGGTTTTGCTTCTATCAATGCACCCTCTACATTGCCACTTAATAAACTGGCATACAGCATACGCAGAGCATTAGCATCCACAATATTACTATCCGCCAATATGCCATTATAGTTTGCCACTGGCACAAACTGGTAACCATATTCTTTAAGTAATTTGGATTGTATTTGCGATTTATCTACGTTGGAAAAAAACTGGTCGAGTTGCTGGCGTACGGGATCGTTTTGAGCCTGGGAGAAAAGGCTGCTAAAAATAAATACTAATAGTGATAGTAAATAGGGGGGGGGGTAATACTAATTAATTTAGAATTTTTCATTTTTTTTGATTTAGGGATTATTGATATTTTACATCAAATCTGCCATCGGTACAATCAATAGTTCCGCAGGACGGTCTTGAAACTTTAAAACTAAACGTTCCGGAAATTATTCTAGTGATTATATCAAAGCGTGAAATAGTTAACACTCCTGAAATTGGAGTGTCATAAAATGTATCAAAATTACAAGAGGTTCTATCATCAACATAAAAAACTGAATATTTGCTATGTAATTGTAAATTGTATGTTCCAACATTATTAATTGAGTCTCCACCTAAACTAATAATTTGAATATTTGAACCAGCAAAGTAATACCTTGCTCTAATCCCCAATTTACCCCCTTGAAAAGTAGGGTCGTAACTTACGTATAAGGTATTGTCTAAAATACCGCCCCCGCCTGGAACAAAAGCATTACCATTAATAAGGCACCCAAAAGTGTTAAGGCCGCCTTGTGTAATGGGGGGTAGTTTTTGCAGCTCGGTAAGTGGGGGGCTGCTGTCACTTTTTTTACATTGGCTGCTAAGCAGCAACAGGCCGCTGCCAAAGAGCAGCAGGCATAAACGTAGTTGTTTCATTTGTTTTGATTTTATGATGAAAAAATAAAAAGACATTATATATGAAAGAGATTTCAGTGCAGGCTTAAACGTTATACGGGTATTTTGCATTTGGGTAGATTTATTGTGAATGATTCTACGTAATATAATATATATTTATCAGATAATCAAATATTTTTAAAAAAAATAATTTAAAGATAATATTGGTTCTTATGGGTTTCATATTTCGTAACCCATAGGCCAAAACCCATATCTTTACGGCTCACTACTGTTGTAAAACAGCAAAATCAAGCTAAATATGAGCCAGTCTCCATTCCAGAAATTTGTTCCCAAAAAGAAAAACAGCGTAGTTAAAGAGGAATTCCGCCAGGAAAAGAAAAAATACCGTAAAGATCGTAATGCTTTTTTTGAGGAGAAAAAGAAAGCTGAATATGAGGCCCGCCAGGCAAAAAAAGGCGGTATGGCTACAAAAGCTGCAGATGAGGCAAAAGGCAAAAAGCAATCGGCAATAAGCAATGAGCAATCACCAATTGGCAAGGAAGAAGGAAATGCAAAACCAAGAGGAGCGGCAAAAACACCACATCAAAAATCGGCCAAAGCAATAGCAGCAAATGACAATGCTCCAACCGGTATTATGCCCCTGAATAAATTTATGGCGCATTGCGGTGTAAGCTCCCGAAGAGAGGCTGTAGAATTAATAAGCGCAGGCAAAGTAAAAGTGAACGGCGTTGTGGTTACCGAACCTGGACATAAGATTGAAGAAAAGGATGAAGTAATTTACAACAGCAAAAAATTATTTGTAACTAAAAATCTGGTTTACATCTTGCTAAACAAACCCAAAGATTATATAACTACTACCGATGATCCCCAGGGAAGAAAAACCGTGCTTCAATTGATAAAACAGGCAACAGCTGAAAGGGTTTATCCCATCGGCCGGTTAGATAGAAACACATCAGGTGTGTTATTGCTTACCAATGATGGTGATCTTACCCAAAAACTTTCTCACCCGAGTTACGAAATAAAAAAGATTTACGAAGTAAAATTAGATAAGCCGCTTACCAAGAGCCACTTTGAAAAAATTGTTGACGGCCTTACTTTGGAAGATGGCGAAATATTAATTGATAGCCTTGCTTATGCCGACAGCAAGGATAAATCTATTATTGGTATAGAACTGCACAGCGGCCGCAACCGTATTGTACGCCGCATATTTGAACACCTGGGCTATGATGTAAAAGGGCTTGACAGAGTGATGTATGCCAATCTTACCAAAAAAAATGTAGAGCGCAGCAAGTGGCGTTACTTAAGCGAAAAAGAAATTCGTCTTTTGAAATACATGAACACTTCCAAAAAGAAATAAGCATTGAAAAAATATAATCCTGAAATTATTTTTGAAAACGATTTATTTGTTGCTGTAAATAAACCAGCCGGTTTATTATCAATCCCCGACAGGGAACAAACACAAACATCGCTGAAAGATGTGTTGATGGAAAAATATGGCGCCATCTTTACTGTGCATCGCCTGGATAAAGATACAAGCGGTATTATCATCTTTGCAAAAACAGAAGCGGCACATAAATATTTTTCCCAGCTTTTTGAAGGAAGGCAAATTGAAAAATATTACATGGGCCTGGTGCATGGTATTCCTTCGCCTAAAAAAGCAACCATTGATGCCCCTATTGCTGAACATGGAGTACAAAAAGGATTTTACATTGTACACCAAAGAGGCAAACCTTCGGTTACGGATTATGAAGTGATGGAAGAGAACAAAGCATTTTCCCTGGTTCAGTTTCAGTTGCATACCGGCCGTACGCACCAGATACGGGTACATTGCAAAAACATAGGCCACCCGCTTGCCTGCGATGAATTGTATGGCGATGGCAAACCTATTTTACTCTCGTCCATCAAAAAAAAATACAAGTTGAGTAAGCACGACGAAGAAGAAAGGCCCATGCTGAACAGGCTGGCCTTACATTCTTACCGGTTAAAGTTTACTGATGCTGATGGAAAAATAATTGACCTGGAAGCAGAATTACCGAAAGATATCAGGGCGTTGCTGAAGCAGTTGCAGAAGAACAAGTAATTATTTAGCCGGAAAGACGGTAAGTCGCTTTTTAAAATTTCTTTATCCCGTCTTCACGCCTTCCCGGCAAAAAAATATTACAAATCCGGTTGAGGGGTGTAACGTAAATAAGGTTTTATTATCTCTACTCCTTTCGGGAATTTTTTGATTGCATCTTCGGTACTAACTGCCGGTACCACAATTACTTTTTCGCCGGCAGCCCAGTTGGCTGGTGTAGCTACGCTGTAGTTTGCAGTAAGTTGTAAAGAATCTACTACCCGCAATACTTCCACAAAATTTCTTCCGGTAGATGCAGGATAAGTGATGATCAGCTTAACTGTTTTATCAGGACCAATAACAACCAGCGAACGCACAGTTGCAGTTGCCGATGCATTTGGATGAATAAAATCGTACAACTCAGAAACCTTTCTTTCATCATCGGCGATGATTGGGAAATCAACCGAGCAGTTTTGTGTTTCATTAATATCATTGATCCAGCTAAGATGCTTGTCAACAGGATCAACACTGAGTGCCAGCACTTTTACATTGCGCTTTGCAAATTCGTCTTTTAAAGCTGCAGTGCGGCCCAGTTCAGTTGTGCAGACCGGTGTATAATCTGCAGGATGCGAAAATAATATTCCCCAGCTATCGCCCAGGTATTCATAAAAATCAATTTCGCCTAAAGATGTTTTTGCTTTAAAGTTGGGAGCAATATCCCCTAATCTTAAACTCATAAGTTGTTATTTTAAAGGTTGAAAATCAAAAATAGAATTTTTATTTTTTAGAAGACGAAGCTCTGTTCAAAGAATTTTTACCAAATCGATTTTTAACATTATCTATAGCTTTGTACAAGTCACTCTTACGTTCCACATCATCAAACAGGTTTGCCTGAATGGCATCGTTGGTAAGTTCGCTCAAACGTACGCCCAGCAGGCGAACTGGTTGTCCTTTTTTATATAATTTATCAAACAGTTCTTTTACCACCGGTATCATTTCATCATCGGCACAGGTGTAAGGAACGGTTGTTTGCCGGGAGGTTGTTTCAAAATCGTGATAGCGGATCTTTACTGCCACGCAGCCTGCAACCTTTCCGTCCTGCCGCAGTTCAAAAGCAATTTTTTCTGTAAGCCTTACCAGTTCGCTCTTTAAAAAAACAATATCCAGTTTATTTTCATCAAAAGTGTGTTCACTTGAAACTGATTTAGCCTCGTGATAACCGGAGACTTCTCCATGATGAATGCCCTGGCTTTTGTACCAAAGATCAATTCCCCATTTTCCCAATCGTTCTTCCAGTTCTTCTTGTTTTTTTTCGCTGATGTCTTTTATGGTAATAATGCCCATGGCTTTCAGTATTTCATAAGTATGGTCGCCAACACCCGGAATTTTATTCACCGTCATGGGTGCTAAAAACTCTTTTTCTTTTCCGAAAGGAACCTGTAAATATCCATTGGGCTTGGCTGCATTGGTTGCCATTTTTGCCATCATTTTATTGCCGGCCAGGCCAAAGGAAATGGGCAGTTTGGTTTCATCCATTATTTGCTGCCGCAGGTCAATGGTCCATTGCAGGGGATCAAAAAATTTCTGCATACCGGTAAGATCAATGTAAAATTCATCTACAGAAGCTTTTTCAAACAACGGTGCCTTGGATGCGATGATCTGTGTTACCCAACGGCTGAACTTACTGTAATCTGCCCTGCTGCTGTTGGCAACAATTAAATGCGGGCATAACTGAAAAGCTTTTTTTGATGGCATACCGGAATGAATACCAAACTTGCGGGCTTCGTAACTGCAAGCTGCTACCACACCTCTTTCTTTACCGCCTACAATTACGGGTTTGCCCCGTAGCGAAGGGTTGTTTAATATTTCAACCGAAACAAAAAATGAATCGAGGTCGAAATGTGCTATGATGCGTTGAGATGTTGCCACGAATTACACTAATTAACACGAATTTTTAAACTAAAATATACTTGATAAACTAACACGCTGAATTTTTAGAGACTGTTTACAAACCTTTAGGTTTACTGATTTTACAGGTGTCACCTTTTGGAAAGGTGACACCTGTAAAATCAACGATAAATCTCCAGCAATCCATCCGGCAGGTTAACATACACTTTCCGATTTTTTGCATCTACTTTTTCAAGGCTGTCTTCATGAATGGGTATGAGTGCTTCTTTACCATTTAAAAGTATGGCACATAAAACCTGGTGCGGTTGTTCAATCACTTCCAGTATTTCGCCCAGGTCTTCGCCTTCATTAATG
>JBBRCM010000022.1:0-36735 GCA_038204855.1 Chitinophagales bacterium | reverse complement strand
TAATGCAGTCTACGACCGTAATTGCTAAAAGCTGCTAGGGAGATATTGTAGAAGCAGGCAACCCGGAAGGGCTTATTACCGTTTAATTATATGAAAAAAGCGAAGCCGATGAATGCCCTTTCTGTTGTGATCATAACTTTTAATGAAGAAAAAAATATAGGGCGTTGTATTGAATCTGTGATGACAGTTGCCGATGAAGTAGTAGTGATAGATTCTTTTTCAAATGACAGAACTGTAGCAATCGCTTCAGCAATGGGCGCCAAAGTAAAGCAATCGGCATTTGACGGGTACATCAACCAGAAAAATAAGGCAATCAATGAGGCTAGTAGCCACTATGTGTTACTGCTGGATGCAGATGAATTTTTGAGTGGTGAGCTGGCTGCATCTATCTTAAAAGAAAAAGAAAATTTTAGATACAAGGCTTACTCCATGAAGCGCTGTAATATTTTCAGGGGCAGTTATATCAGGCATGGGCTTTGGTATCCTGACCGTAAACTGCGACTTTTTGATAAACGCTACGGCAATTGCGGGGGGCTTAATCCCCATGATATTATTGTAATGAAGGAAACGACGGGGGTAAAGTTGCTGAACGGTGATATGTATCATTATACCTTTAACAATATTGAAGCATACCGGAGAAGAAATATGGAAGTGAGTACGGTAATTGCGCAATCGCTGTTTGATGCCGGCATTAAAAAATCAAGGTGGAAAATTATACTCAGCCCCTTATGGTCATTTGTGAACGGGTATTTTTTAAGGCTTGGTTTTTTAGAAGGATATAATGGATTTGCAATTGCCACATTAACTGCCCAGCAAAGTTTTTTAAAGTATCAAAAACTGCGGCAATTGCAGCGGCAGCAAATTTCAGAAATGGCCTGGGAATAAAATAATACATCTGTTGACAGAAACTGCGCAAAACATATTGAAGACCCTGGGGTATTTTGACCTGTTTAAGTATCCGCTGACTGAGAAAGAAATTTATCTTTTTAACCAGTCTGCTGTTACCGATGTGGCCATTAACCATGAACTGGAAGTATTGGTAAATGATAGAAAACTATTTAAGGTCGATGGCTTTTATTCCATTCATAATAATTGCCAGTTGGCAGAGCGAAGGCGCCAGGGCAACAAACTGGCTGCTGAACATTTAATAATTGCACAGCGTGTTGCCAGCTTCCTTTTTAAATTTCCTTATGTGAAAGCAATTGCCGTTTCAGGCTCGTTATCCAAAAATTTTGCTACTGATAAAACGGATATCGATTTTTTTATCATCACCGCTGCCAACCGCTTGTGGATTGCCAGAACATGCATGCACCTGTATAAAAAACTCACTTTTTTGAGGGGCAGGCAAAATTGGTTTTGTATGAACTATTACGTGGATGAAGCTGCCCTGGAGATAAAGGAGAAAAATATTTTTACCGCTGTAGAAATTGTTACGCTGTTACCCATGTATGGCAAGGATTGCTTAGATAAATTTATTAAAGAAAACAAATGGACAGATTCTTTTTTACCAGTAAAGCGTTTCAACAATACAGCCGGTCAAGAGGCAGGAAAGACCTTGTTGGGTAAATTGATTGAAAGCATATTTACCGGAAGGTTTGGTAATTATATGGACATAAAGTTGATGAAAATTACTGAAAGGCGGTGGCAGAAAAAGGTACAAAAACATACATTGAACAGCCGGGGCGTATCTATCGGAATGACCGTGGACCGCCACTTTTCTAAGCCGGACCCTAAAAACTTCCAGGAAAAAACCCTGAAACTCTATCAGGATAAAATGCATCAACTGTTGATGCCTGATAAAGTAAAAGTATTTGCTGTTTAAAAAATAATCATTGCGCCAACCACATATCCAACTGGCTTTTCCATGATTTTATTTTAAGCCAGCTTTTCTTTAAGGGTGCCAGTTTGTTGGTGCCTGCATACACTTCATAGTGCAGCCATTTTCTTGCGTGTTCATAATATTTTTTGGGATGGGTCCTGGTAAAATCTATATCCCTGTCTGTATTTATATCAAACCGGTATGGCGAAATGATTTTATCTTCCACTTCCTGGTATAATTTAGTGCCTTTAATGGGGTATGCAACCGTTAATGTATATTCATCGGGATTTGCCTCTATCAAATGTTCAATCGTTTCCTTTATATCCTGTTTGGTTTCTCCGGGGTAACCCAGCATAATGAATGTGCCCGCCTTGATGCCAGTTTTCCTGGCAAGTTTAATCATTGCTCTCGTCTTCATTACATCCACCCGCCTATCCATCGCATCAATAATTTTTTGAGAACCGCTTTCTGCGCCGATCCATATTCTGAAACAACCGCTGCGTTTTAAAGTTTTTAAAACATCCTCATTCAACCTGTCGGCTCTTGAAATTATTTCGTAAGGAATAACAGCATCATTGGTTATCACTTCATTGGCAAATTCTTCTAACCAACCGTGATGAATGGTGAAAACATCATCCACAAACCAGATCATATCCGGGTTGTAAGTTTCTTTAAGCATTTTCAGCTCCTGCATAACCAGGTTAGGGCTTCTTCTTCTGTAAGTTCCGCCGTACACTGCCCGGCTGCACCATTTGCAACTGTATGGGCATCCCCTCATCGTACTTACACTCATCATGCTGTAACCATGATTTTTTTTCCAGGTTTGCAGGTATGGAGTGTAATCAATTTTTTTCCGGTTGGGGAAGGGCAGTTCGTTCATGTTTTTAATTAATCCCCGTTCTTCCTCATGCACAATATCATTGGTTGTTGTTTTATAACTGATCCCTTTTATGCCACTGACCGGGCTGTTGTTTTTTAACGCAGTCATCAGTTCTGTTATACTTTCTTCTCCTTCGCCGGTAACAACATAGTCTGCACCATGCAATAAAAAATTGTCAACATGGTGCCTGGCTTCGGGGCCGCCAAGTATGATGACCGTATTTTTAAGCAGGCTGTTATTTTTAATAAAATTGATAATGGCTAAAATATTGATCTTCGTCATTAAATTAATGTACATAGCTATTACATCCGGGCATGCTTCCAGTAACCTGTTTTTAAAATGGGGTAATGTTGAAAATGTATTATCTATGATGCTGTTGTCAAATCCTTTTTCCTCCAGGTAGGCCGATATATATTGTATGCCCAGCGGGGCATAGGGTTTCATGATAAGCTTTTCTTTCTCATCCTCTTCAATAAAATATCCATGCGAAAGAATTATTTTCAAACTGCTTTCTTTTTAAATACCATTAAATAATGATCGGCATTATTGGCTAAAAAATTAAAACGGCCAAAGGTCCTTTCCATTGCCCACAGGAGCTTTAGCAAAAATCTTTTTCTTAGAAAAAAATTATTTAAATAAGATGGCGGTATAAATAAGCCTACCGGTTTTTGGTATACTTTTTCAAAGTAAGGCTTAAAGATAAGTTCCAATTGTTTGGGAGCATAATACCAAACCGGAAATGCTGTTTCATTTAGTTTTGCTATTGTTTTTATTTGTCTTCTCTTTTTTAATCTCTTGAGAAAAAAGCAGGCGTTTTCCCACCAGCAATTTGTAGACATCAGCACAAAAGCTACCGTTGCATTATTTTCTGTCAAACCAAAAAGCTGCTTACCCATTTCCTCTAATTCATCTTCACCTGCACAATTTAACCCTCCAAAATTTGAAAAAACAAAATCAAATTTCCTGCCTGCAAGTTTACTATCCAGTTTTGTAAACGATAGTTGTATCGCCTCTGCATTTGGCAGGGCGGCTGTTTTTTTCTTTGCAACCTCAATCATCTTTTCAGAAATATCTGTTGCCAGTACATTCCGGTTGCCGGCAGCCAGCCACAGGGCATCTTCGCCGGTACCGCAGTTCAGTTCAAGAATATTGCGTGGCATCGTATCTGAAAAAGTCTTGCCAATAAAATATTTTACCCGGTTACGCTGTAACCGTCCAATGGCCGAGTTAGAAAACAGGGTATCATAGTTTTTTGCTTCGGCATCAAAAGCCATAGCAGTATTAACCTGTTCTTTATTTAAAAGCATATCAGTCATTGGCTTGCTTGCTTATACTTAGTAATTTGTATTTGGCCAGGGCCGATACAGGAGCATACCAGCAATAAGATAAAGCATTTTTTATTTCTTTAAAATGTACTGCTGCAGGTTTTCTTATTAATTGTATGATACTTTGCCTGGCCATTTGCCTGCGGTAATTTTTGTGTACATACCCGTGCAACTGCTTATAAAATGCCGGTTGGTACGTATTGCGAAACATCAATGCCATTTCATCAGAATCGGTCCAGTTGGTCTTTTCTATTAGTTGAGTTTTTACTTTCTCGTAAAATAAGGTACCGGGCAGCGGGTACGAAACTGAGATGCCGATACCGGATGGAAGCAGATCATTTATCATTTTTACGGTCTTCATAATGTCGTCCATCGTTTCATCCAGGTAGCCAAACTGTATAAAAAAAGAAGGCCTCATACGGTAGTGCTTTATCAGTTTCGTTGATTCATAGATCTGGTTTACAGTTGTTCCTTTGTCCATCGCATCCAGTATTTTTTGAGAACCGCTTTCTGCACCCATCCATATATCCATGCAACCGGCCCTTGCCAGGTCCTTTATATAATTTTCCTGCAATAACAGGTCGGCCCGGGATTGTATTTTAAATGTAAACTGCAGATCTTCCTTTTCAATTAAACCAGCAAAAGTATTTACCCAGCCAGGTTTTAATCCAAAAATATCATCACAAAACCAGATATGGTCAAAATGATATTTCTCTTTCAGCAGCAATAATTCGGCAACTACATTTTCGGGGCTGCGGCTGTTGTACCGGTTGCCGTAAATGGGCTTGGCACACCAGTTACATTTAAAGGGGCAGCCCCTGGTGGTACCCATGTTCATAGAAAAATACCCTGCATGCTTTAACCACATGGTTCGGTATGGTTCCATATCAATAAGGTCCCAGGCCGGAAAGGGGAGTGAATCCAATTCTTTGATCACCTTCCGGCGTGCTGTTTTTACAACAGCATTATTGTGTTTAAATGCCAGGCCTTCAATTTTAAAAAAATCAGTTTCATTTTTGCTATTCCGGTCGGTGAGGACACCGACCGGGGCGAGGGTGCGGTGGTTGGTGTCTCCACCAACCACCTGCTTGTCTTTTTCAATGGCATTCATTAATTCCAGCAATGTCATTTCAGCTTCGCCCAGTAAAATAAAATCAGCGCCTGCATTTACATACATTTCAAACCGGTCGGTACTGTCAGAGCTGGATACAATCACAGTACAGCCTCTTTCTTTTGCAAACTGTATCATTTTAAACGCAGCTTCCCGCATGTTGGTAAGGCACATTTTCGTCAGGTAATTAAACCCATCATCATAGATCACAAAAAAATCCGGGACTGTTTTTTCAAGTTGGGGAATAATTTCTTCGGGTTGTTTGGCAAACATGGTATCAAAAAAACTTACTTCATAACCTTGTTCTCTTACTAAAGCTGCAGCATATAAAGTACCCAACGGTGCATAAGGCTGGCCAGTGGCCCATTGTTTGGGGTCGAAGCGTAAAAAGTAGGAGTGAGAAAAGAGTATTTTGTTCATTCGGAATTTTAATCATTCATCTACATACTTAAAACGAAGGTAAAGCACTGTACGTTGCCTGGCTAAGCTATTGTTACGCTATTTGCAAGGTGCGGTTTATTAAGACATTTTCTGAACCGGTCTTATCCATTCTGCCAGCTTTTTTTCAAAGGGCCATTGATAAATTTTATACTCTACCCGCCAACGGGCAATTTGCTGAAACAGAAACTTTGTTTTTGTTGGCTTATTATAAGCCACATTCTGATAAAATTTAAAATTTTCAATTTCCCGGTACATACTTTCACTTATCCATTCGTTTCCTTTATTGCCAACATAATCAAAATCGCTCCACGCTTCCAGGTTTGTTGCAAATGAATAACCGGCTGCAACCAGTTCATCTGCAATTTTATTACCGGGGTATGGTTTGTAATAAAATATACTCATCCTGAATTTGCTGCTCATTTTGCGGAGTGCCTTCACCATGCGCAAGGTCTCCCTGATGCTTTCTTCCGTTTCTCCCGGAAAACCAACAATTATGCTGAAATTAATAGCCAGGTCATATGCTATACATTTATTTGCAGCTTCATAAATATGCTCCAGCTTAATATCTTTCTGCATCCAGTCAAGCATAGCCTGTGTACCGGCTTCCATGCCAATCATCACTTTTTCCAGGCCAGATTGTTTGCATAATTTCCAAACCTCATCATCCAGCCTTACACCCTGGTCGGCACGCATGGTACCAAACCAGGTAATGGGCAATTTCCTTTTTATTAATTCTTCGGCAAAAGCCTCAACCCGTTTGCTGTTTGTAAAAAAAGTTTCGTCCTGTAGATGTACATGTTCAAATTTGTATTGTTTCCAAAGGCTTTCAATTTCCCCAGCCATTCTTTGCGGTGAGTAACCATACCAGCCGCGGTTGTACATAAAAGGATCTGCACAAAAAGCGCAGCGAAAGCGGCAACCCTGGGATGAAATGTAATCCAGTTGCTTTCTGCCGCTTAATTGCATGTAAGCTTTTACATCTATCAGATCATAATTAAACGGCGCAAAATTATTTATATCCTGCATGTGCCTTGGGGCATTATTAATAACCCGCTCATTAAATTTAAAGCTTATTCCCTGTACGAGGTCAACAGGTTTGCCGGCAATAAAATGTTCCAGTAATTCGATAAATGTATTTTCGCCCTGGCCTTTTACTACAATGTCAACACAATTTTCTTTTAGGGTTTGCTCCGGAAATAATGAAGGATGCCAACCGCCCCAGACAACAGGAACAGACGGGAATTTCTCTTTTACCGCCCTTGAAATTTTTAACGCATCTTTTATAGGGCTGCCGGTTAATACGGTAGTTGCAAAACAAATTCCATTGTCTTTTAAAGCTTCACCTATTTTTTTTACAGGATCTTTTTCTAATCTGCCATCAATAATAACTACGTTGTATTTATCAGCTTTTAACACAGAGCCGATAGCCATAAGCGCCAGTGGCATGGTGTAAAAAACTGCATCGGGATTATATAATACAACTGTATATTTCAAACTTTTTTTTTATTATTTAGATGCTGCCGGTTGCTGGCAAAACCTGCGGCATAAATGTTCCAACGGTTCATAAGGCTGTGCTGTGCTGCATTGATTGGGATTGGAAGCGAAAAAATTGAAGTGTACAAAAGAGGTTTTTATAATTTCTTCAAGTTAACCGCTGGTTGCTAAATATTTTTCACATAGACTTCATAACCAAATCGGCATCCAACAGGTATATAGTTGCCTTCAAATATTTTTTTTATGAAATTTCTTAATTCTTCGTCAGTATATTTTTCATATTCGGGGAATTTTGGAATAAGTATCATTTCGGGTTGATTGACTATGACATCCTGAAAAAACCTTTTTTTTGCTGCATTAGTGTACGTGGCTTTGAAGTAGATACTTGGAGACTGCCTTTCTGCATAAGCATGTACCTGCGAACCGGTTCCGGCAATCAGAATTTTATCTGATGGCTTCGAATTATCTTTAAGCCACAGCCCTAAAAGTTTTAATTGGTATGGATCAGGCTGTTTGTAAGGAGTAGTACACAATTCAGCGCTTTTTTCTGCGATTGGATAAAGGCTGTTTTTTATGCCATAAAGCGGTTCAAGAGTTTTTGGAAAAAAGGCTGCAATAACTGCAGCGTAAACCCATTTTACAGAAAATTTATAGAAGTCTGCGAAGTTGGTAATGGATATTCCGGCAATTATAGAAAGGACAGGTAAGATATGTTTCAGATGATTCCTGGCAAAGTCGCCAATAACAATAATTCCTGCAAACTCCAAAGAAAGCCAGATTAATAAAAACCTGTTGTTTTTAATTTTGAAAATAAAATATAGCACGAACGGGTAAAATAACAGGAGGGGAGACCAAATAAATAAATCCTTAAAGAGACTCCATTTTGCAGAAACGGGGCGATCTGTAACGCTTCCAGGTCCAAAATTGTCGGTAAAACTGTAAAAAGCAAAGTCGTCAATTTTTATTCCACTTACAAAAAGAAACAAGAGAAAGAGTAGTAAAAATAGTATCAGCCCAAGAAAAAAAGAGGGTAATTTTTTGTAATCGTTTTTAATAATCAAAATTCCCATAGCCATTACCCCAAAAACGCCGGTTAACCTAAAGCAAATTGCTGCTGCCGCCAGTAAACCGCTAATAATATAAGATTTAGCTCCTTGTTTTTTTAAGGTATAATAAAATGAGGGAATGAGAAAAGCAACGCAATAAGTTTCTGTAAAAGAAACATACCTTCCACCGGTACCAAGCCATGTTAAGGAAAGACCATAAATTAAAATTGAGAATGTTGCCGTTGTTTTACCTTTCAGCAGCAACACTACTTTATATAAATACCAAACACTAACAGACTGAACTATTGTGCCCAGCAACCTGGGGAACCATATATTATTGCCAAACAGCCAGTCTGAAATTCCGAAAATATAAAAAATTAATGGCGACTTATTATCAACACCACCGGCATAAGGAGCCTGACCGTTGCTAATCCAGTTTCTGCCTATATATTGCCACATGGATTCTTCCTGAGTAAAGCTCAGGCTATGTGTAAAGACAGCGATAATAAACTGCATGATTGCCAACGCAATGATTATAAATATTGGGTTTGTAAATTCTTTAAATTTTACGGCCTTCATTTTTTAAAATTTTGCGGTCGGTTTCAGATTTAGAAAGCACACACACTTCAAACAAATTTTATCCTTCTCTATGTCCAGGGTTTTCCGGAAATCAATGGCAGTTTCACTATTTACAATTTCATGTAAGCTTGTATCCTTAATATTCCCGTATGGCTCATGAAAAAAGCAGGGCCTTACTGTGCCATCTGCTTCAACAACTGTGGATACCCAAGGCGCATTGCATTTTTTATAAGGGAAATCATTGCGGCCGTAATATGCTGCATAATAAAAATAAATATTGCGGATCTTTTCCGGGCTCTCTGCAATAAACCTGTTTTCGAAATCATCTTTAAAAGCGATAAGCAGGTTATCAATTATCCACTTTAATTCATCAACATCTGCTTCTGACAACAGAATTTCATGCTGCCGGGGCTCATCCCAGGCCTGCTGCCGGTTAAAAGCATGGCTGCTTACATCGGCTGGTAAAAAACTTACCCGATCAAGCCCAAGCATTTTGGCACTATTGATAATTTGCGGCCACACTGCATAGTTGAGCCGGTGTATAACTGTTCTGCAGGTAATTTTAAAATCGGGCTTCAATGTTTTTATTTCTTTGATACCTTCGGCCATTTTTGCAAAAGCGTGTGGGATGTTGCGGATGCGGTCATGTGTCTGCTCATCGCCATCCAGCGAAACAATAATATCATCAACGCATTTAACCAAAGCTTCCGCATTTTTTTTAAGCGTCAGCCCGGTTGATAATAAGGTGATCTTTATTTTTTCTTTTTTAATTATTTCGCAAAGCCTGAAAAAATTAGGGTTCAGTAATGCTTCTCCGCCCGACATCAGCACCTGTTGGGTATCCAGTTTTTTTAATGTAGTCATCAATGCCTCCATATCATTTGGGGTAAGCTGTTTCAGGTTGCTGTTACCCTTCCAGATATCGCACATTACGCAGCGGCAGTTACAGGCGCTGTGCGGCATCAATATCACAATGGGTAAGCTGCTGAGCTTATGCGTTTGCAGGCTGCGGTATCTTTTATAGGTTTTATAGGGCGATTGCAACTGCATGTTATTGGTACTTGTTTTTTATCACGATCCAGTAAAACGGATTTTTTTTAATTGACAATTTATTTTTCCAGGAATCCGGGTGCTGCAAAATTTTATATTGAAAATTTTCCAGTTCGCTAAGTGAATGATGATGATAATGACCGGCTATTTCCGGAAATCCAACAGCATCGTAATATGCCTGGGTACTTTGCCTGGCAGCTTCAAGTTCCTGTTGCTGGTAAAACGGCGAATCCAGGATATGGATATCGCCCAGCAAAGTCAGGTGTTCTATGGCGAGTTCGATCGTTTGTTTAAGCGATGGGAAATATGGAATTGCTGCCGCAATAATGATCATATCAAATTTCTTGTCTTTCAAATCCTCAGTTTCTAAACTGCCATTTATAAAATTCAGGTTCTGTATCCTGCTGAATACTTTTTTTGCCTGCTCCAGTTCTTTGTTGTTGGTATCCAGCCCGGTTACTTCAGCAGTTGTATTATTTGCCAATTGGGCTGACAGCCACCCATTACCACAACCTACCTGCAGGATGTTTAAGGCAATGTCTTTTTGTTTGATGTAGTGTAACAGGGCCTTGCAGGAATGTTGGCGGATAAGCCATTCTTTGTAGTGTGGGTGACTGCTATCAATCACCGGGAGCAATGCAACTTCCCCATCTGTATAAATCCGGCCTTCCTGTTGACGAAGGGAAAAATATTTTTCAGCAAATACTTCATCAGGTATTACTGCGACTGAATTATTTTCTATGACAGTAAGATTGTTCAAATTAAATATTTTGATCAGAATCCCTGTATCTCAGGTTGACGGTATTTCCAAAGACGTTGCAGCAATTTTATTTCGTAAGGATATTTATAAAAATTTGTTTTGTATCGCAGGCCCGCCGACAATTGCATCAGCCTTCTTTTTATATTATTCATCCTTATATCAGAAACGGTAGGATAGTATCCATTCAGTACCGTTTCAAAATCCCTTATCCGGTCAATCATCTCCGGCTTAAGCCAAGGCGTTAAGGGATTCTTGCGCATATCAAATCTTTCCCATTGCGGGCTTACCCATTCCTCCAGTGTTTGGGGATACCTGAAACCCGTTGCCAGCACTTCATTATACAGATCGGAGCCTTCGGTGGGAACGGGACTGTACGTGTATAAAACAATTTCCGTTTTAGGGTTCAGGGCTTTCACTTTTTTTATAAAACTGATATCGAATTCGATCTGTGCCATTACTTCTTCAGATGTGGGTGCGGGGGTACCCAACACAAAAGAGTATTCCGGTATGATATCGAATTTTTTCAGGCGTTTGGCAAACCGTAAAATCTGTTCGCCTGTTTGTGTGCCGCCTTTATCTAATTGCTGCAGTATTTTATCGCTGCCGCTTTCAGCGCCAAAGAAAATTATTTTGCAGCCTGCCTCACGTATCAATGCCAGTGATTCATCTTTAAACTTATCCATGGTATCAATCCTTGCCATTCCCCACCAGCTCATGTTTTCGGGTTTAATGAGTCTGGCAAACTCCACCGTTCGTTTTTCAGATACAAAAAAATTGTTGTCGTGAAATTCAATCGCATCTGCACCCCATTTGTCTTTAATGTATTTTATATCACGGTAAACATGTTCTGCCGATTTTGCCTTCCACCTTGCTTCATAAGTTGGCACCACGGCGCAAAAAGAACAGGTAAAAGGACAACCAATGCTGGAATGATAAGCTAATGTTTTGTTACCCAGGTAGGTTTTGCCTAAATACCATTCGATAGAATACATTTTATCCAGTTTGTCATAAGGCAGGTCTGGCAATGTATCCTGTTCAATCAGGTCTTCTTTTGCATTTTTAATAATGTCGCCATTGGCTTTGTAAATGATATTTTTTATCAGCTCGTATGGGGTATTGTTTTCCAGCGCACCAATTAGTTTTGGAAAAGCATTATCACCAGGGCCATTGATCACAAAATCAACATACCCCGAATCCAGGATAACCTTATAATGGCTGGTAGGAAAATAGCCTCCCCATATGATTACTGTGCCCGGAAATTCTTCCTTAATTTTTTTTGAAAAAGGGATTGCCTCCTTGGTTTGGGGGCCGGGCATTACGGTTATGCCGATGTATTTGTAACTGCCGGTTAACAAATACGACCTGATCCTGGCATAAGTATCTTCTTCACGGTTTCCATCCACTATTGCCCATTCATACAATCCATCAATGGAAGCCGCTATATTCATAAGTGAATTAGGAATACGGTGCTTGGCCACTGCGCTTTTTGGATTGAATAAAAGTACCTTGTTCATACGCTTTGTAAAACGGGTTTTTAATTGAAAAGGTTGCCTGTTATTAGTAGTAGTTTATCCTTAATTTTATCCCCCGGCAACTGTTCCTGAACCAATACAATTACTTTGATCAAAGCACTGTTACGAAAATTTTTTTCTGGCACGGATACCCACCCGGAATCGGCCTATAACCTGTGGGCTGCTGCTTATGACAGCCAGCCGGCTAACCTGATGCTGGCGCTTGATGAAGCACTGTTTTCGTCAATCCTCAAAACAATTAATATTAAAAACAAGGTTATCGTTGATGTAGGTTGCGGTACGGGAAGGCACTGGAAAAAAATATTGGAACAGGAACCGGGGCAACTGCTCGGTTATGATGTATCAGCCGGGATGTTACAAATACTGAAAGAAAAATTCCCCGAAGCCATTACCCATCAGTTATCCGGCAACCATTTAGCCCAGACAGCCGATAATGCTGTTGATATGCTGATATCCACATTAACCATTGCACATATTAAAGATGCAGGAGCTGCTTTGCAGGAATGGAACCGGGTTATAAAGCCGGGGGCAGATATTATTATCACCGATTATCACCCGGGTGTTTTGCAAAAAGGCGGTAAAAGAACATTTAAGCATGAAAACAAAACAGTATCAGTTAAAAACTATATCCATAGTATCCCCACGTTGCAATTCATTGCAGGGCGATTGAACTGGAAACAAATACTAATAATAGAAAAGAAGATTGACGAATCATTAAAACCGTTTTATGAAAAACAGGGAGCGCTTAGGGTGTATGAAGAATATGTGGGCAACCCCGTCATTTACGGCATTCATTTTAAAAAAGAGAAATGATAATCAGTAAGGTTCATATCATCGGGGAAGAAGGATGGAAAGATATTAATATTGAAAATGAAATAATAAACGGGGTTACAACTCACCAGGCTGTAGTGCCTGGTTCAATTACACTACCCGAAGATGCTGTTGCTTTTCCGGGGCTTATCAACTCACACGATCATCTTGATTTTAATTTGTTTCCGCAATTGGGCAATCGTGTTTACAAAAATTATAAAGCCTGGGGCGATGATATTTATGAAAATAATATTGACCGGATAAATGCCGTACTTAAAGTTCCGCAACCCCTTAGAACCCAATGGGGACTTTATAAAAACCTTCTGAACGGTGTTACTACTGTTGTGAATCATGGGCAGCAATTACATATTGAGGATGAACTGATCACGGTTTTCCAGGATTGTTATTCATTGCATTCGCTTGTGTATGAGAAAAAATGGAAATGGAAATTGAATAAGCCCCTGACAAAAAATAAGCCTTGTGTAATTCATATTGGGGAAGGGACGGATGCAGGAGCCAGTCGGGAAATTGATGAACTGATCAGCGCCAATTTGTTTAAAAAGAAACTGATTGCTGTGCATGGCGTTGCGATGGATGAATTGCAGGCAAAGCATTTCAACGCATTGGTGTGGTGCCCTGCATCAAATTATTTTTTGCTGAATACAACAGCAGATATAAGTAAATTAAAAAATAATACAGCTATTATTTTTGGCACAGATTCTACGCTGTCTGCCGGTTGGAGTATATGGGAGCATCTCCGGCTGGCAAGAAAACAAAATGGTTTAACAGATAACAAGTTGCTGGATGCGGTAACTACCATTGCTGCAAAAACCTGGAATATAAACAGTGGTGCCATTGCTGCAAATAAGACGGCAGACATTGTTGTGGCAAAGAAGAAGAAAGGCCAAACCGATATGGATAATTTTTACTCGCTCGATCCTGAAGATATTTTATTGGTGATCAGTAAGGGCCACATAAGGCTATTTGATGCATCATTGACAGCGCAGTTAAAAAACTACGGGTCGATTTTTTTTACTCCCGTGACCATTAATGGCGTTGTAAAATTTGTAGCGGGCGATTTGCCGGCATTAATGAAGGCAATCACAGCATACTATCCCCATGCTTCATTCCCTGTGGGGACGATTTATGTGTAACGTTCATTAGCGGTGCTTATGATCTCCACTTCTTTGTTTATCTTCATAACGTAAAACCTAAGAATGATTTGCTTCAATTATTTTTCATGAAAATTGTTTTTGTTTCTTATGATTATCAACCCCATTTCGAATCAAACGAAGCATGGATAAAAAAAATATGGCGCTTTGCCAGATTGATGGAATTGCTTATTCGGCAAGCCGAAGTTATATATATACGGAATGCAAATATTTCGGGTCATTATATGCAAAACGGTGTTCAATACATTTACCAGAAAAATGTAAAAAAAAAATCTTACTTCCCTTTTCGTTTACACAACGAAATAAAAAAGTTAAAGCCGGATGTGGTGGTAGTAGTAGGACTTCGTTCCCCATTGCAAATACTACAGTTGCGATGGACACTGGGGCAGCAAACGGTAATATTGGCAAGGCATCATGCAGATCGTGCCCCTAAAGGTTTAAGAAAACAATTGCAACAACTTGCAGATAAATGCATTGATGGCTATCTTTTTACTTCTAGAGGCAATGCCAAAGAATGGATGGATGCCCGCATCATCAGCAATGAAAAAAAAATATGGGAGATACCTGCCGCCTCAACGGATTTTTACAGGTTGAATAAAGAGCAATGCAGGCAACGACTGGGAATAGGCAGCGGGCTGCATTATATCTGGGTAGGCCGGCTGGATGAAAATAAAGATCCTGTTACTATGTTGAACGGCTTCGAAAAATGGCTGGTAAAATCTCCCGGAGTAAAACTGCATATCATCTACCAGGAAGAAGGATTATTACCTGCTGTAAAAATAAAGCTTGCCGAAAGCGAATTATTGCAGAAAGCGGTTTTACTTCATGGCTATATACCATACAATGAACTTCCTGTATGGTATAGTGCGGCGGATTTTTTTATTTCGGGAAGCCACCGCGAAGGCGGTAGTTACGCATTATTGGAAGCCATGGCATGCGGCTGCATACCTATCGTTACGGCTATTGCCCCGGCAATTAAGGTAACAGGCAATGGTAAATACGCTTTTTATTTTCAGGCGGGGAATGCCAATGAATTATTTGAAAAACTTTTGGAAAGCAGTACTATTAATAAGGAAGAATTTTCAAACGCTGTAGAACAGTATTTTAAAAAAGAATTAACTCCCGCTGCTATTGCCGATCAATTATTGGGTATCTGCGCAACTTTGGTAACCAAATAACTGCATCATTTTTTTAACACTGTCTTCCATAAAATAAGGACAAACCGGGCTGTGATCAATACCCGGATTTTGTAAAATACCAATAGCTTTTTGCAGCATTTCTTCTTTGTCTTTTGCGACCTGCCAATGCTCCATGGCTTCTTTCATGGGTTTATTAAAACTGATCACTTGCGCACCGGTATACAGGGCTTCTATACAAACACTCCCAAATCCTTCGTAAGAAGCACAATGCATAAAGAGCCTGCTGCGCTGCATCAACTGCAATACTTCATGGTGCGGCAGTTCGCCCATTAATGTAACATTATCCTGTAATGTCGCTTTTTCAATTAATGCTTTTAATGAACTTTCTTCGGGGCCCTTACCACAGATGACCGCTTTAATACCAGGAATCATTTTTTTAATAGCCGAAATAATGCTGATAAACACATCGTATTGTTTTAAGGGTATCAGGTTGCCTGCTCCAAGGATGTCAATATCTCTTGTCATTATCATTTTACCAAATGATCCTGCATCAATCCCGTTGGGAATAACAACCGCAGGCTTAACGGAATGATTCTTCAAAAAAGTTTCCTGTAAAAAATCAGACATGGCAATTAATTCATTGCCCTGCGGTTTTATCCTTCGTATATAATGATTTTCTTTTTTTGCATCCTGTCCCAGTATCCAGCATTGCTGTTGAATATTATATTTTTTGCCAAAGCGCTTGCCGATCAATGCACATTCGCCACACCAGAAGCTTAGTAAACCTACAACAGTATTGTCCCTGTTAAGCTGTTTTAATCTTCTCCAGGCCCGACGCCATAAAAGCAGCCGAAAAAATTTCCCTTTGCCCTTTCCACCTAAGGCAATCACACGGCAATTGTGCCATTCGTATTCAGCGGCAATGTATGGATATTGAAATGAGATGACAATAATATCAAGCGATGGAAATTTTCGTTTTAAAATTTTCACAAATAATTGTTGGGCCGGAATGCAGGTACTGTCTTTTTCGTCTTTGGGAAAGCCTGGGGTTAGTATGATAAATGTTTCAGGTTTCATCCAATGAAATAATTTTACTGCAGAAAGAAAGGCTTTGCTTACTATGGGTAATGAGGATTATCATTTTGCCTGCCAGAGCCATTGTTGCGCAATACTCCAGAAGTTTATTTTCCGATGCCTTGTCTAATTCATTAAATGGTTCATCCAAAATTATCAAATCAGCATTTTTATAGAAAGCCCTTGCAATTGCGATCCGCTGCCGTTGTCCGCCGCTGATATTTTTTCCATTTTCGGTAATGATCTTGTTCAACCCTTCGGGATATTGGTTAGCTAAAATATCCAGCCCGCTTGCTTTAACGGCCTCTTCCAAACGCCGTTCATCAAAAACGTTAGCCAACGCACCGGGTTCAGCTAAAGTTATATTGGTGCGTATGGTATCGTGTATCAAAAACGACTGTTGCTTTACATACGCTATATTATTCCAATACTCTTTCCGCCCGGCGGCGGTTGTGATCCTGTCATTGATGTGTATGTTGCCGGACTGTGGTTCTAAAAATCCGAGTAATAAATTGAGAACAGTTGTTTTTCCTTTGCCAGACATTCCGGTCAGGCCTGTAAGATCTCCTTTATTCATTTCCAGCGAAAAATTATTCAGCAATATTTCTTCCTTGTAGGTAAAAGCAATATTTTCCATTTTAAGAGATATTATTTCTGTATGCTGACCTTCACTTTTTTCTAAAGCCGGCTCCCGGTTCGGCAGCAGGTCGGTAACCGTAAATCCATAGGTTTTCATTTGACCGGCACTGTTGAGAATTTTAACAATGCCCGGAATGATCTTATAGGCAGCAGCCATAAAAGCTCCAATGGTTATTATTTTAATGCCTCCCGAGTTTCCCATGTATTGGTTCAGTACAATGAGAAGGAGCAATCCGAAAATGGCAAACACTTCAATAAGCCTGGAAGGTATATTCTGTAGCACAATCTGTTGCGAAAGAAAATCATTGAACTTTTCCTGGTGTACACTGTACCGGTTAATAAAAAAATCATCGCGTTGATAGATATTACTTTCTATATAGCCGGACAAGGCTTCCTGCAGGTGCTGATGTGTTTTTTCACTTACCGGTTTTGCCGTTTTACGAATGGAAGTCAATTTTCTTTTAACAAAGAGTCCTGCAAGAATTACCGGGGGCGTAAGAATAATTAAAAGCAAAGGAAATAGAAGAGGATTGTAGATCAGTATGGCGATGATGCTTAATATCACCAAAATAGATTGCCCTGTTATTTGTTGAAAACCACCCAGTATATGATGGCCAAACTGAATGGGCTGCTGGCTTATTTTACGGACAAACACAGAAGAATCAATATGCACGTGGCCGGCAAAACTTCCGCGGAGGAAATGAAGTAAATTATTTTTTGCAAGCCTGGATGCTACAGCATACACAAACCGGTATTGCATGCTGAAAACCAGGTAACCCAATCCATTTTTTGCGGCAAAGAGTATTAAAAAAGCGCTGATCAGTAATAAAGGATATTTATTGAAAAGCAAAAAAGGAAAATGGGAGAGGAGCAAGGAACGGTTGTCGCCTGTATAAAAATGTATGACGTAGATCAACAGCACAAGAAAGGCAATATCCAGGATACTTACCAGCACATCCAGCAGAATTAATTTTACCAGGCGTGACTGTTCCCCAAGATGGAGAATGCTGAAAATATTTTTTACTGTTTCTTTCAACCGGATGCGATTTTTTTTGCTACAATGCTGACAAGAAGTTGTTGTTGCAGTAAATTGATTGTTTGCGGGAAATTATGAAGAAAATCCCATTGCTTTGGTTAGGGTACGTAACATAATGCTCATGTCCATTTTCAACGACCAGTGGCGCAAATAAAAAATATCCATGTTAACCCTGCTTTTCATTTTGTTGATATCATCGGTTCTGCCAACATAGCCCATTACCTGCGCCAGGCCGGTAATACCGGGCTTAACTTTATTACGGTACGAATAATTTTTTATCAACTCATCATATTTCAGGTTATCACTTACCATGTGTGGCCTCGGGCCAATCAATGACATATCTCCCCATAACACGTTTAAAAATTGAGGCAATTCATCCAGGTAATGGTTTCTTAAAAAACGACCCACTGAAGTAATACGCCTGTCGTTTTTAGCCGCTGGTAAAATATCCGCATCTGCATTACCGTACATCGACCTGAATTTAATACAGGTAAATAATTCCCCGTTTCGTTTGTTTCTCTTTTGAAGAAAAAAGACCGGCCCCCCGGAATCTAACTTTATTACAATAGCGATGATGGGAAAAAGCCAGGGGAATACCAGCACAATAAAGATGACCGACGATATAATGTCGACACTGCGTTTTTTATACCTGTTAATGACTTCGTCCAGTGGCGAAATTTTAAAAGAGGTGGTGACAGTACCGGTATTCAGGATGCCGGCTATTTCATGATGCAGAAAATAGGCAGCCGAATTTTCAACATGTACGTCCGCTGTTAAATTTAATTTGGAAATAGAGGAAAAGTCAACCCGGTTAAGTTCTTTTTTCATGAATGCGTTTCTTACAAATAAATCGGGAATTAAGGCGGAAAGGTTGCCAGTATTTTTTTTCCTCAGCCGGATTTTGCACGCCCGGCATGTGTTAATACAATTGTCTTGCTGAGACAAATTGGTTTAAGTGATTTAAAATAGCCACTGTTGTAGATTTATTTTTTTTCGTACTGGCAGCTTATGGTCAATTCAATATCCTCGGCAATATTATTCTTTACCGAAGCAGGAATACTGATGTTATAATCCTTGGGCTTTATTTTAAATTTAGATGTCGCAGCAATTTTTCCTGCCCGTATCGTAATTGAACCGGGCGCAGTAATTGTTTTTGTAATGCCGTGAATATTCAGGTTGCCGGATACTGTTACGGCATAGACTCCATCCACCCCGAAATTAACGGTGCTTAGGTTAGTTATAGTTCCCTTAAAACCTGATTTAGGATATTTTGCGCTTTCAATATAGTCACTGTTGAAATGCTCTTCCATCAGTGCTTTTTTAAAATGAAAAGCATTATTCAATAATGAAAACTGAATTTCGCCGTTTGTGGCATTAATCACACTTATAACCTGGTTATTATCTGCTTTAATATCCTCAAGCAGGGCTGAGGAAAACAAAGATATATTTCCATTCTTTGTAAAATGAACCTGTGCAAAGCCTTTGCCATGGATGATTGCGCAAAATAATGCCAGAAAGATAATTCGTTTCATTTCATATTTATTTTAAAAGATAGCCCCTGGTTAAAAATACATCGCCTGGCAAACCCATATCCGTATCTCCATTTATATATCCGCTGCATATTCCTTTAAGGCTGATGATGTCATGCTCTTTAACGCCCTGCGTTTTATTTTCCATAGTGCAGTTGATATAAGCACCTGTTACACCGGTGTTAAGCAGTATGATATCCTGCGATTGCTGGTTTAATGAAATTTTTTCTACCTGGCCCGATACGAGCACTATTTTATCAATGTATAATTTTTTGGCTTTTAAAGAATCTGTAATGAAAAGGTTGTACAACTCATTGGCCGCCACTTTAGCAGCAGCAGCATCCTTAACATTTTTATGAGGCTTATTCCAAAGCAAATAACCAGCTGTTAGTACAGCTATAAAAATGATTAAAGAAAATAGGAGAAATGTTCTTCGTTTGTTTTTAGTCATAACTTGCTGGTATTGTAAGTAACGAGATAAAGTTGCAAAAGGTTGCTAAGGCGGGCGAGGAGATATAAAAATTCTTCAGATAATGTGTTGCTACCTGTTGCGGGGTTTAAGGTAGTTGAGACCAAAACAGTGCCTTTTGTTACCAGGCGTGAAGACCTTGAATTTTTTAACGATGACCCGACATATGATTGTTTAGGAGGGAAGTTTGAATTTATAATGGCAACCGATCAGGCGATGTAAAAACTGCCAAAATAAACGGCAATAAATAAAATAAACTTTTAGCCTGCAGTTTGTTTATCCGGTTTTAAACTTTCTATGCCAGTATAGTTACCTTTCAAAAATGATTCTATCAAAAGTCAGGGGAAAAAATGTAGGTGAAAGAATTAGAGAAATAATCACTTAAGGAAGTATATCCTGAGGGTTTAATTTCCATTAAAATAAAAAACCTCACAAAATACCCGGCTTTATTGACCCTGCAACACAGTTTTCAATCCATCTATTAGAAAGATTCGGAAAGATGTTTGAGTACAGACAGTTATGCCATTTTCGATTTTGAACTGACTATATTGAATCCGCATCTGAAAATACGGCAATGATTGTATTTGTTTTACTTAGCAGGGTTTGAACCAAGAGCTAAAGACAGAATATTAAACCCAGATTTTTCAGTTGAAATCTACTGCGGCTTCCAAATGCTTCACAGCTAAACCTTTCAGTACATTTTTTGAATTCAGAATAGTTCATTATTCTTTCATCCAAAAAATAACCTGAAACCCTCGCTACGATTTCAACTGCAAAACCTGGGTTAAAGGGGAAATCATTTCTTCGCTGCTGTCTTACATAATTGTCTGTTTATGGTATTGAACAATATTACTTATCTATTGTTAGCGATTTTATCCTTATTTTTTACAAATGAATATTTTGCTTACCGGTGCAAATGGGTATATCGGCCAGCGGTTGATACCTGTTTTACTGGAACAGGGACATTCCCTGTATTGTTGTGTACGGAATAGAATGCGCTTTGAAGCAGAGCATATTCATGAGCGGATAAAAGTAGTAGAAATAGATTTTTTACAACCTGATGCAGCTGCTCAATTACCCGAAAATATAGACGTGGCCTATTACCTCATTCATTCGATGAGTGGTGGCACCAAAGATTTTGATGAAGCCGAATCCGCCTGTGCAAAAAATTTTATTTCGTTGATTGAGCCAACCCATGCGCAACAAATAATCTATCTAAGTGGCATCAGCAACGCTCATAAGTTATCTAAACATTTAACTTCCCGTTTGCATGTAGAAGAAATTCTGGCAACCTGTAAAATACCCATCAGTATTTTACGGGCAGGTATAATTGTTGGTTCTGGCAGCGCTTCTTTCGAAATCATCCGTGATTTGGTGGAGAAGCTTCCGGTGATGATTGCCCCAAAATGGCTAAACACAAAATGCCAGCCTATTGCTGTGCGAAACGTAGTGCAGTTTTTAACAGGTATCCTGCTGCATAAAAATACTTACAACAAAATATTTGATATTGGTGGGCCAGGTGTGCTCTCTTATAAGGAGATGCTGCTACAGTTTGCCCAAGTGAGGGGATTAAAACGCCGCATTTTTATCCTGCCGGTGATGACGCCAAGGCTCTCTTCTTATTGGTTGTATTTTGTAACGGCTACTTCTTATCCACTTGCCATAAATTTAGTAAACAGTATGAAAGTGGATGTGGTGTGCAGGCCAAATGATTTGGCAGCAGCTTTGCAAATTGAATTGCTGCCTTATAAGTCTGCGGTGCAACTGGCCTTTGAAAAAATAGAACAGAACCTGGTGTGTTCCAGCTGGAAAGATGCATTTATAAGCAGCAACACGCCACAGCAAATGATGCAGTATATTAATGTACCCAGCTTTGGATGTTTTAAAGATGTAAAGATGCGGCCTGTTAAAGAAGATCCGGAAGCCGTGTTGAAAAATGTGTGGAGCATTGGCGGGGAAAAGGGATGGTACTATGGCAATTTTTTATGGAGAATGCGTGGCGTTGCAGATAAAATGGTTGGTGGTGTAGGGTTACGCCGTGGGCGTACAAATAGCGATCTAATCAATGCAGGCGATGCATTGGATTTTTGGAGGGTATTAATTGCGGATAAAAAAGATAAAAGATTGTTGCTTTATGCTGAAATGAAACTACCCGGTGAAGCCTGGCTTGAATTTAAATTCCTTAAAATAAAAAATGAATTGCACCTGCGGCAAACTGCTACTTTTCGTCCAAAAGGTTTGTGGGGCAGGTTATACTGGTATAGTTTGCTGCCCTTTCATTATTTTATTTTTAATGGGATGATCGATAACCTTCTTAAAAAACATTGATTAATTTTACACTCCACTTACAGGATTCAATCATTTAGTAAGCTTGAATACCAACACATTCAAGAACTCTTTTTCATAAAAGGCCGGCAACAATTTTCACTTAAAGCATACCGAAAAAAATATAGCCATATCAAATAGATACGGCCATATTTTTTTGATGCAGTAGTAAACCTTTTATTTAGGCATAATTACAGAATCAATCACATGAATAACACCATTTGATGCTTCAAGGTCTGCCGTTGTTACAACAGCTCCATCTACTTTTACATTGTCTCCAACAGACACAGTAACTTGCTGTCCATTTACTGTTTTGATTAATTGCCCATCAGACAAATCAGAAGATAAAGCTTTGCCGGCAACTACATGATAAGTAAGAATGGCTGCCAGTTTCTCTTTGTTTTCGGGCTTGATCAATTCTTCAACTGTTCCTGCCGGTAACTTTGCAAATGCTTCGTTGGTAGGTGCAAAAACGGTGAAGGGGCCTTCGCCGCTTAATGTTTCTGCTAATCCTGCTGCAACAACAGCCGCTACCAATGTTGTAAAGTCTTTGTTTCCAGATGCGATTTCTACAATGTTTTCCATTTTATAAATTTTTAGTTACCTCCTTAACATAAGTTGTATTGAATAGTTGCTAAAACTATTAATTTCTTTTTCCGAATGAACAATGATTACACTTTGGTAACATTATTTTGATTTTAAAAAAAGGGCTGATCAGAATAATTGAATTTGATGGTCATTTAAAAAATTTCCAGGCAAGTTATGGGATATACTTAAGCTTCAAAAGTCGTTACAACTAAAGCGGGTACAGGAAATAAACCTGCACCCCTTTTGAGCAATAAAATAAATTCTGAAAAGCAATTACTTAGGTAACAGCAGCAAGTGCAGCTTTTTGTTTTTCATTCCTGCTTTATTTTTTCTTCCGGCATCAGATCCTCGATAATAGGTTTAACTGCATTCATAAATGTAATTTTTTTACCTGCGTCAATCCTGTCATCTGTAAAAAGTTTACCTATGAGACGAATCATTTCTGCCCTTGGCCCACTTTCTTTTGTTTCCACAAATTTTGTGGTGGCCATCGTATTAAATTCTCTTACCGTGGCGATGACGAATACCAGGAAGAGTACAACAACAACGGATGTTAAAACAATGATGTCTGTGTTTTCCATGATGATTATTGATTTTTTTTGATATTGAAAAAATTAAGCAGCCCCAATATAGTTGGTGGCCACAGCCCAATGAATATGGCTCTATTAGGGTCTTTTAGTATTACGTAATAATATTCTGATACAAAAATCAGGACAACTACCATTGCTACAATTAATAATTCTGAGGCCTTAAATTTTTTAAACATGGAGTAAAGTTTTATTGTAAGGAATTATTTTTCTTTGTGATGTAATTTAATCTGCCCTGCGAAAATATATTGTGGGCATGAGCAACAGCGATAGCAAAAAGTACTGCAAAAATTGCCAGCAGGGCATTGTAATAAACAGGTGCCATTAACGAAAGCCTTATAAAAACGGTAACCAGCACAAAAGCTGCATATCTGAAAACATCCGGGTAGTGCAGTGTATATTTAAATGCTACAAGCATAAAAAGTAAATCGGCAAAAATCAATATCATATAGAATTGGTCTATTGAATGCACCAACACGCCGGTATTTATAGAATTGTACACATCATTTGTCGCAAGAACGAATAGGGAAATGAATACGAGTAAGGCGATATACTGTTTAAGGATGATGAACTGCACCTTATCCCTTGGATCCGTTACCGGCCTGTGCTGCTGCAGGTGATAGTAAAGGGATAGCAGGAGAAATACAATTGATGAACCCACTCCATCTGAAATCATTTTATATACAGGCTGTAGTTGATTTTGTACTGGAATATGAAAATCAAAATGTGAAAACTCTTTGAAAGAGGAACGTAATAGCACCAGGCTTAAAATTTCAAATTGTTTTCCGATGGAGTTGGCAATGGACTTTGGTATAACAAATACCAGGCTTATCATTTCGAAGAACAACAGTAGCGTAAGGGATATTTCTATTGCCTGTAAAAAATGTACACGACCAAATAAGCTGGGCATAACAATAAAACCAGTCTGGTTTATGAGCGCAAGCCCCATGCTAAAAATAAAAATTGCAATTAGTAATTTGCTTTGAATCTTTGCAACTCTTTTTCCCTCCCAGAGAAGTTCCAAAGGACGGTAAGTAAAACGCAGTATCGTATTTGATGAGATCATGGGTTAAGGAGCTTAGCTTTGCTGGATATTTCTTTTCGACAATAAATGCTGAACTTTTTCATGGGTAATTAATTTTCCACTGGTTTAAATTTCCGCAGGATGCAATACATGTCATGCATAATCTGCATGTGCGGCGCAGTAAGCACTGCAAGACCTAAAAACAGGTAACCAACCATGGCATTGCTGTTGATAAACATAAAACCTGTTAAACCAAACAAGGCAATGCCACCCATTGCCAGAACGCTATACAATATAATTTCCCGTTTAATGCTTTTCTGGGTGTACGAGTTATTTTTTCTTAAATAGCCAGTAATATTATTTAGCGATAAAACAGAATGCCATACAACAAAATAGAATGTAAAACCAAGCAGCAGGGGCAGGTTAAACAGAATTAATAAAATAACTGCAAAGCGGATTAGGAACTGCCCTTTATTATTTGTACCTGAATTAGTGTTGTGGAGAAAATAAATGAAAGTTGCTGTAAAAAATAATATTCCTGAAACGGATATTACGTTATAACGGTTTGCATCGAGCCAGTTTATAAAAGCTGCATTTTGCCTGCCTGCGCTGAATAGTTGAAACAAAGGTTTTACTTCTTCAAAATGATGTAGCAGAATGACAGAAAGAATCAGCAATCCGTAAAAAATAACAAATGCTTTGCCAGAAAGCGTGTTGGTTTTGAACTGGTACAGATCCGTTTCTCCAAAATGGTAAGCAGCAAAGAGAATAAATAAAAGATTGCCTGCCAACGGGAAAAGCCACATAATTGCAGCAAAGGCAAAAAGGCGTGAAATGTAGACAGCTAAAAACCGAAATTTTGAAAACGCTTTTTTACTGCTGTTTGCATTTTGTGATGCTACCAGCAAATCAGCCGCTCCATGTGGTACCCCTAACAGAACTATACCGGTTAAAAAAATGATGAACTGTGTACTGTTATTAAAAGGTAAAATGTATTGTTGAAATAACAACAATATGCAGCCTGATAATAATAGTACAATCCTTAGCATACAGTGATTTTTAAAATGAAATTTTAAAAGTAAGAGGTGCAATACAAGTGTACTGCACTTCTTAAAATGGGAACGATTAGGAAGTTGCTACTGCCTTATCAGATTGTGCCAGTGCATAAATCACTAAGCCAAATCCGATTTTATTGATGGCATCACCAATGTTGTAAACAATATCCATTGATAAACCTTCAAATATTCTTACACCAAAGAAACCACCGGCTGTACCAGCTATGTAGCCTATTGGATAGATAGCCCAGCCAACCAGTACAAACCAACCTAAGGTTTTTACAGCTTTTGCAACTGCTGGCCCTGCATTACCTGCAAGCTTAGCTACTTCGCCAAACCAAACAAGGTATACAATGTAGAAGTAAGCTAATCCGCTTATTAATCCCCATATCCAGCTTTGTGTTTCTTTGCCGTAGATGGCTTCTCCAATGTAGCCGGTTACCAGCATTACTACAGATGCAAAAATGAGTTGCCATAGCAGACTTGCCTTTCCACCAACTTTTTTGGTGATTAAATAAAACTCAACACACATTAAAGGCACGGTTAAAATCCAGTCAACATAGCGGAAGAATACAGGAGATTCCCCTGTTTCGAGGTTATAACCTCTCATGTAATAATAGTGTACGGCGGCAATAAAAGTGATAAGGCCTGATACAAGAACAGAGGTACGCCACTTTTGCGGTACATTGTTCAATTCAAAGAAAAAGAAAACAGAGGCGGCCATCATGGCCATCGTGCCTACAAAAAATGTGAAGGCGACGTAGTTATTGTTTGCAATTGGGAGAATCCCTAGCAGTGTTTGATTCATATAGATGGTTTTAGTTTACGTAGTGAAGAAATAATGGCATATTTACTATAATTAAACAGATTCTGCTTAATTGTTTCTCATATGTACTAAACAGTTTGGTGTCAAAAAAGGTTTAAACTTTTCTTATTTTTTTTAAAAACCAGATTGAATTAGAAATAAATTGTAGACCAGCCTTATGGTTTGTTGAACTAAAAGCGCAAAATTGTTATCTGGCTATAAACAGAAATTGAAAACCGTTAAAATTTATTTCCTTTCGGTATGAGTGCATAAAAACTTTTCGTTAAATTTTTGTTGCTATAAATTGAATAAACGTTAAACAGTATGGGAATAATGTTCTGCTTCAAATTATTCCGGTTGCCTTTTTACATTTTTTTAGAACTGGAAAAGAAGAATTGATGATGGAAGCAATATCAATAAAAATGAATAAAAACAATAAGGTACTATTTTTGTTACTACGCCAGATAACCTGAATTTTAATATTGATGATAACAGCATATAATTTCATTGCATCCTGGCAACTGTTTCCCGAAAAAGGAACCTATGAATATGGTAACCGGCCTAAATCGGGTATTTATAAAATTGAAGCCACAACCAATAAAAAAGAAATCACCGTAATCAGCAATTGGGTTACGTTGGAGAACCAGGCTTTTGCATCGCAGTATAATTTAACTCCTGACGACGAGCTACATGCTTTTACAGAAACTGATTTTGCAGACAGTGTAAAAGCCAATTTTATTGATGCTATAAACTTTGAAATCCTGTTTTACAAAAAAGAGGAGTTGGTATTGGAGGTTTTAAACGAATTATTACCCAATGGTTATTTAAGTATCACCCAAAAAGGTTTTACAACAGACCAAAAGCAATACATTAATAAAGAAATTTACCATAAACAACTGAGTGTGCTGCCTTATTCTGCTTCGGCAGCAGGTGCAGTAATTAAACCAACTGAAGAGGGAGTAATACGTCACAAGGCACTCAGTGCAATGGAAGAACAAACCAATATGCAGTTGCAGCAGATACGCAAACAGATTGAATTACTTGCATTACAGGCTCAGGAAATTCAGATGCGGAAAGAATTATCAATGATTATTTACAACGCCAAACTCAGCTTTACGCCTGTTATTGGTTCGTTGTATTATTTATACGAGAAAAAGGATGGTAATCACGTTGTATCCATGATAAGCCCCAGAGAATGGGGTGGAGGATCGCCTTATAAAACATTTATTGCGCAGGTAAAACTTTTGGCAGACCATACCTGGATAGAAATTTAATACTGCAGTTTTTCATCACACTAAACTTCTACAAGGTATTAATTAGTGATTCATTTTTATTTTTGCCAATTGTAATGTTAAGTTCTATTTCAAAAACTTTTCACATTTTTTCCAGAACGAAAAGAAGGAAGGGTAATATTCTGTTACTTCCGGGAACATCCAGTCACGGCTGTCTCTTATGCCAGGATAGTGAGTAAAGGCAGGATGTTCTTTTGAAATAGTGCCACCAACACCAAAATCCAAACTATCAATTTCTCCGGTGTAAACCTGTATGCCCTCGATATTTTTTGACAAGCCAATTATAAAGTGTATTACCTTTTCGCTTACCGGATATTTTTCAAAATGAGATGGCTCTAATAATAAGATCCTGTTTACGTCTTCATCTTTTCTCCACATCGCATCCAGGTTGTATGAATTATAAATGAGCGTTGGCTTATTGATATCCAATACAGGAATTTCAGTAGATGGTAGTTTTATTTTTAATGATAAATCAGTAGTGAGCTTCAATGAGTCGGGAACAGGCATTCCTATTAACTCTTCATATGACTTATCTAAAAAAGTATGTTGCTGTTTACTGAAAGTGTATTTGTTTACATTCTCCTGATTGAAATAATATTTTTTGGAAGCGAAGGCAGCCGCCACCCATTGCCAACTGCAATTATTGCTGGCAATATCCGCATCCAGCAAATGGTAATACATCCATTTGGCAGGTTGCAGCCAATGTGCTTTTGCCATATTGCAAACCAAAGAAGCCGTGTACATACGAACATGATTGTGCATATAACCGCTGCTGTACAACTTTTTTATCTGTTCATCTATTGCATCAATACCCGTTGCTGCATTTTCAACAGCTTTAATCATTTTATGATGCAGTACATCTGGTTGCGGATGTTTAATGTCATTCCAGATTTCATCACCGGCATGTTGCAAAACACGTTGAAAGTATTCCCGCCAGGCAAGTTCCTGTAAAAATTTTTCAATCTGGTAAGGCTTGTATCCTTTTTGCAAAACGGCGTCCATTACCTGTTTTACAGAAATAACGCCCCTTGAAATATAAGGCGATAAATAAGTAACAGCGCCATTAATAAAATTCCTCGTTTTGCGGTATTGAATGGGATTGATATGGTTTATCCGTTCAATAATCTGTTGGTAAGAAGTTGGAAAATCAAACTCCACATCATCTTCAGTTTTAGAAAATAAATTCAAATTCATATTATCGCTTACTTATTTTATTATGGGTGATTGTTTTTTGCCTGCTGCATTTAAACCGGTCTACTTCGTCAGTTCTCAATGCTTCATGCTTGGTGCTGCGGCCCTTTGTTCTTTCTCTCCATAGTTTAAAACTCCCGGGCTTCATTTCCTTCCGCATCAGTTTTATTACATCCTGCTGTTTTAAACCAAATTGCATTTCAATGGCTTCAAAAGTAGTCCGGTCTTCCCAGGCCATTTCTATAATGCGGTCTTTATCGGCTCCCTCTAGATCTCCCCCTAAAGAGGAGACTTTTAAGCGTCCTCCCGAATTAGTCTTTTTAATTTTATTCATAGTTTCTTTTTATTCATCCTGCATTTATCGCTGCAATACTTTACCTCATCCCAAACGGGTGACCATTTTTTTCGCCAGCTAAATGGTTTGCTACATACCACACATATTTTTACCGGCAGGTTTTCTTTTTTTACTTGTTTCATTAAATACTGGTCAGTTTTTTCTTATCATAAACTGGTTAAATATTTTTCTGCATTTACCAAATGCGTATCTCTTTTTTCTTCGCTCATTTTGTCAAACGTGCCTACCAGCATGCCCAGCCTGGGGTTCTGCAAAAAGAAATCTCTGTGTACGTGCATAAAACGCCAGAATAATCCATCCCATACTTGCTGCCAATCTCCTTTTTCATAGTCACTCATCTTCATTAAATAATTACTTCCACTGATATATGGCTTGGTCGTCATCAGGCCGCCATCTGCAAACTGCGTCATGCCATATACATTCGGCACCATCACCCAGTCATAAGCATCAATAAATAATTCCATAAACCATTTGAACACTTCATCCGGATCAAACTCACAGAGCAGCATAAAATTCCCCAATACCATCAGCCTTTCTATATGATGGCAGTAGCCGGTATTTAAGACTTTTTTAATTGTGATGTCGATAGGTAGAATACCAGTAGTACCCGTCCAAAAACTTTTTGGGATTTTTCGTTTAAAACTCCAATAGTTAGTGGTACGTTGTTTATTGCCTTCCCGCTCATAAACAAGGCGGATGAATTCCCGCCATCCAATAATCTGGCGGATAAAACCTTCCAATGAATTTAATGGAATATCATTTTGGGCTGCATGCTGCATTACGGCATCCAGTATTTGTTGAGGTGTAAGTAAACCTGTATTGAGCATCGGCGTAAGTACCGAGTGGTGTAAAATACTTTCATCGGCAACAATTGCATCCTCATAAATGCCAAATTTTTCAAACCGGTTTTTTAAAAAATTATTCAGCCACGCTTCTGATTCGTTAAAAGTAGATACAAAAAAATGCGGGGCTTTTGCATTTCCATAATTTTGAGAAAAATGTTGCTGCACATATTGAGAGGCTTCAGTGATGTAACTGCTTATTTCCGGGAAATTAATTGGAGGTACAATTTCTTTTTTGGGAAATTTCATCCGGTTCTCTGCATCAAAAGTCCATTTGCCACCGGTTGGTTTGTCGTTTGTTTCCAATAGAAGTTTTCGCTGTTTTCGTTGCTGAACATAAAAGTCTGTTTGAAAATAGGTTTTCTTTTTACTGAAATAATCTGCCACTTCTTCCATTGTATTCAGAAAAGATGGCGACGTATAAACAGTTAATTGGATTGCATGTTTTTTACAGGCTGCCATGATGCGTTTAGTTAGCCAGCAATCTGCCGCATCTGCAATATGAATACTGGTAACTTTTTGTTGAAATAAAAATTCAATCAATTTTGTTACATCATTTCTATCGTCGGTAGAATCAATATATTGTACTGAAAAGCCTTGTTCTTTGAGGTACTCCTCGTAAAACTTCATGCCGGAGCGATGCAGCATAATTTTTTGTTTATGAAAATTATACTGGCGAAAGAAAAGCCATTCTTCCACAAGGTACACCTGCCTGTTTTTTTGCAAGGCAGGATGTTGTTTAAACAACTGATGGGGAAAAATTAACGCAACTTCGCTCATATGCAGTATTAAACAATTTGCTCTCTGTAATGTTTAACAATCAAATAATTTAACTTCATGGCAGCTTACGGCATATCTGAAATTGAATCGTGGGAACGTTTTTACCGGGCTAATTTTATCAACAGCCTCACAGGCTTTAAGTCTGTAAACCTTATTGGCACTGTAAATACATCAGGCCAGGCCAATCTTGGCATATTCAGCAGCATTGTTCATATTGGCTCCAATCCTCCTTTGATAGGCTATATTAACCGGCCTGTAAAAGCGGCGCCACATACCCTTGCTAATATTCAGTCAACCGGGGTTTATACCATCAATCATATTCATCCTTCTTTTATACAGCAGGCCCATCAAACCAGTGCAAGGTATGAGGCAGGAATAAGTGAGTTTGAAGAAGTGGGGTTAACACCTGAGTTTAAGGAAAATATTGCAGCACCTTTTGTAAAAGAAAGCAGTGTTAAATATGCACTTTCTCTGCAGGAAATAATCCCTATTAAATTAAATGATACTTTTCTTGTAATTGGGAAAGTGATGGCTATACATATTGAACATGATATTGTGTCAGCAGATGGATTTCTTCATCTTGATAAAGCAAATACTATTTGCAGCAATGGTATCGATGGTTATTATGCAACTGAATTAATTGAGCGATATCAATATGCAAAACCCGGCATTCAACTTCAAAAAATAAATTAGTATGGCTTTGGGAACATTTTTATCTGCACGTTGGGAATACCTGGCAATGTTTAATTACGAAGTAGATGAGGCTGTGCTGCAACCGCATTTGCCACCTTATACGGTATTGGATTTGTATAACGACAAGGCAATAGTGAGTGTGGTAGGCTTTATGTTTAACAATACCAGCGTAATGGGTATTAAATGGCCGTGGTTTGTAAATTTTGAAGAAGTAAACCTGCGTTACTACATCAAGTATTTTGATGGTAAGGAATGGAAAAGGGGCGTAGGTTTTATTTCGGAAATAGTTCCGCAGTTTTTAGTGGCGGGCATAGCGAACTTATTTTACAATGAACATTACAGTACTGCAAAAATGAATCATACCATCAATTTTAGTAATAGCGAACTGCAGGTAACCTACAACTGGAAAAAGAAAAATCAGGATTGGAATTCGATGTGGGTAAAAGCCAATACTTTGTTGCAGGATATTGCACCCGGCTCTGAGGAAGAATTTATTTTTGAACACTACTATGGGTATAATAAGCTAAACAACAATACTACTATTGAGTATTCATTACAGCATCCACGTTGGCAGGTGTACCCGGTTACAGATTACAAGCTCGACTTTAATGTTGAAAAACTATACGGAGTTCCCTTTGTTCCCTTTATACAAAATATACAACCGGCTTCTATATTTCTTGCCAAAGGATCGGACGTGCAGGTGAAGATGCCTAAGAAGCTTTCGAAATAGTTTTTAATCAGTTCGTATACTAAGAGCAAAAAGTCTTCTATACAAACGAAGCTTTAGCAGTGACCACGTTAGGGTCCTGACTATATAGTGAAACGCCCTATAATAAAGTATTTTAATGGCTCATTTTTGTGTGAAACAAAAATGCAGAAAACCCCCTATTTCTGAAAGTGAAATATCGTCTCTTAATCCGCTGGTATGATTTAGTAAATTCCGAACGGTAATTTTTTTACCAAAATCATGAGCCCATGGCAAATGCACATGTATATCTTCATCTGGTATTATTTTTCCTTGCCTTGCTAATAACACTATTGAATAGCCAGTAAATTGTTTTGAAACGGAAGCCATGTAAAATACAGTAGAGGGCTTAATGGGTATAGCATGCTCCATGTCTGCCATTCCAAAGCCTTTGGCATAAATAAGTGAGTGGTTTCGTATTACACCTACAACACAGCCCGGGCTGGTAGTAGTGTTCAATTGCGCAAAAAGGTTGTCTATCTTTTTTGAGGTAGAATCAGGTAGTTTTTGTGCATCGCAATGTACTGCATTGAAGAAAATAATTAAAAGACTCAGATATTTTTTCATTTTTGAATAGAGATTTGTGTTAAGATGTCAGCTTTACTGCAAGCCTTTTATAGTATGTTTTTAATTATTCGCCAAATTCCAAGTGGTTAAAAAAGCCAGTTTTATCTGGTTGGATAGCAGCTCATAATTTATTTTATCTGGCGTATCTGTGGGCTGATGATAGTCTTTGGTAAACCCACGATCAATTCTGATGAAAGGAACTCCTTTTACATAAAATGGATATTGGTCTGAACCTAAAATCCTTCTTTGCGAAAATTGCGGCTGCTCATAATACGTATCTAATTTTAGTGTTCCTAACTTTTCATTTGCAGTAAATAAAGCATCACGTAAACCTCTTTTAAGTGAGTCTTTTACTAAAATATAAGCATAATTGCTGTCAGCTCTTTTTCCACTATAAAAACTGTCCACCCTTCCCATCATATCAATATTTAATACCGCCCGGGTTTTCTCAATTGGGAATAGGGGATTGGCTGCAAAATAAGAAGAGCCTAACAAACCTTTTTCCTCACCGGTGTAGGATGCAAAAATTATTGTCCGCTTTGGCCTTATCCCTTTTTCTACTGCCTTGTTCATTAAATTGGCTATTTCCATAATGGCAACTGTACCACTGGCTTTATCAACAGCTCCATAATATATATCCTTTCCATCTCTGCCAACATGGTCGTGGTGTGCAGAAAGTATGATACAGCCTGCAGCAGGATCTGTTCCTTTAATGTATCCAATTACATTAGGAGCAGTTTCTGCTGATAGGTCAATCTGAATATGAGCGCCTACAGTTGTATTTAAATTAAAAGATTGCGGATGCCCTGATGCACTAATTTCCATTGCTAAGCCATTAATAGTTTTATTAGATGGGGCTAACAATTCATTGGTTCTATCTTCTGACAGCGCTATAATCGGCAGGCTGTTAAGCAGTGCAAAATCATTTCTGTAAGTAGTTTGGAAGGCTGATTTTTTTTGCTGTAAAGTGTTTTCAGCAAACCTGTTGTTATATAGTAAAATGAGTGCCGCACCTTTTTCTTTCAACAGGGTTTGATAAGCAGCAATAGTTGCCGGTTGTTTTGTGCCTGACAATAAATAAGTACCAGTACTATCTTTTGGTTGACTGGTTAGTAATAAAACTGCTTTACCTTTTACATCAATGTTCGAAAAATCATTGTAAAGATTATTTTCAATTCCATATCCTGCAAAAACTACAGGCAGATTATCCAGTTGTACGGTTTCAGCATTTCTCATTGAAAAACTCCATCCATCCCAGTCCTCCCATTTTTTATTACCAATTATTAATGTTGATTGCAGAAGATTTTGTTTGTAAGCAGTTATAGTTTAAAAATAACTTGCCCCGTTTTTATAAGGAGCTACCAAATTATTTTTTTTAAAACAATTCACTACATATTCAGAAGCTTACGTATCGCCGTGGCTACCCATAACCCGGCCTTCTAACTGTTCGCTTGCTAAATAATAAAGATTCTTTTTTAGTCGTTCAATGGAAACGTTTGATGCAATTTTTTGTATTTCTTTTTTCTGCCCCAGGCAAATAGTGCTTACGAGCAGTAGTATGCTGGTTAAAATTTTCATCTTTTTTTATTTTCAATTAATAAATGGTTGTTTTTATTATAATAATTTTTGTCTTTATAAAACGAGATATAAATTTCATCATGTAAATTATTTAAATTTTATTCTGTCAAGAAATGAAATTAAATCTTTGTAAAACCTTTCCGGTTGTTGGAATTTTACAGCATGTCCTGTGTTTTCATAAACCAGGTGTGTAATCCATTTTGGATGTTGTTGTTTCAGAAGTCTGTTATCTTCCTCAAAATCATTGGCATCCGTACTGTCGATAGGGTCCTGACTATCTCTTGAAACGCCCTGTAATCAATAGTTTCAGAGTCCGGTTTTTCAGGTGAAACAAAATTGTGAAAAAACCCCTTTTGGACCCTGTTTTTCTTGGTCATGATTCTAATTGCTAAATTAAGAATACGTTTTTGTTTTTTTATTTTAATTATTCACAACCTTATGAAATGGAATTTCAAGTATCTTAAAAAAATCCTTTGAGAGTTATTAATTGTAAACGACCAATTTGATAAGAAAAGGTTACAAACTGAACAAAAAAATCTTTTCCATTAGTGTATCTTCTTTTCAAAAAGCTATTTAACTATTTTGTCTTTAATTTCAGTAATGTTTTAACTTAGGAGACGGTAATGAAACCGGTTGCGATAATTTACAATGAAAGACATACCAATTAGAAAAATTAATACACACCGAAATGAACCCGTTGTTACCGGCAAGTTCAACATCCGGGCTATTGCCGACATACTCGATGGCAAGGATTTGGTGCATGACCTGCACCGGCATGATTTCTTCTTTATCCTTGCCATGCAAAATGGGATAGGGAATCATGAAATAGATTTTACAGACTATGAAATTCAGAACAATTCAATATTTATTCTTCGCCCCGGCCAGGTGCATCAACTTAAATTGAAAGCAGGCTCAACAGGATTTCTTGCAGAATTTGACAGCGGCTTTTATAACCCAAAAGATAAACTGGCAAACCAACGGCTTATCAAAGCCGGGAATAAAAACTTTTGTGCATTTGAAGCCGAAAGGTTTAAAAAATTGCAGGATGTTTTAGCGTATATTTTTAATGAATATACCTTGAAACAAGAAGGATATATAGAAGTAATAAAAGCAAATCTTGATATTTTCTTTATAGAATTTATCAGGCAAAGCAGCAACCCACAGGGTAATACTAAATCCAGTAATACTTATGCTCAGGAACGATTTGAGGAATTTATGGAACTTATTTCAACTCACATAACCACTCATAAACAGGTTTCTCAATACGCCGATCTGTTGAGCCTTTCAACGTATCAACTAAACTCAATTACCAAAGCAACTGTTGGCAAACCAGCTTCTGAACTCATTAATGAACAGATTATATTGGAAGCAAAGCGATACTTATTGGCAACCCCCAATCAGGTTAAAGACATAGCCGATCACCTGGGCTACGAAGACATTTCTTACTTTATCAGGTTCTTTAAAAAGCATACCGGCTATTCACCCGAGGCTTTCAGAAAGAATTTCCAATAAGTCCTATCCAACTTCATAATCGTCCTACCATAAAGGCTGCTGCGGAAATTAGCTTTGCACAATAAAATAATTGTCAAAATATAATTTCTAAAGCATGAATCCGAAACTCAAATTTATCGCAGCCCTAAAAATCTGGCTGGTCATTTACCCCTCCATTACATTGTTTTATTTAATGTTCGGGCAGCACCTTGCTTCTTTGTCATTATACCTAAGAACTTTTGTTCTAACCATAACGCTGGTTCCCTGGATGGTATTTATTGCAATTCCGGTACTGGATTCAATTTTCCGTAAAATTTCTTCAAATAATAAAAAATAAGCCGGATTACAAATCGTAAAAATCAAATACCTGTGAAAACCTTTTTTAAAAATTGGAAAGATTTATAACATTCTAAAACAATGGAAGTAACCGTAGCATCGAGAAGGAAATTCATTCAACAGACAGGTATTGTCGGTGCGGCGTTGATTTTTCCTTTTTACATGACAGCCTATTCAAGAAATAATCAAATGAAAAAAAATCAACAATTCGACGTAATCATCATAGGTGGCAGTTATTCGGGGCTAGCTGCTGCCATGGCGCTGGGCAGGACACTTAGGAAAGTATTAGTTATTGACAGCGGAAAACCCTGCAACAGGCAAACGCCACATTCGCATAATTTTTTAACACAAGATGGTAAATCACCAAAGGAAATTGTTGCATTAGCGAAAGGGCAGGTTGAAAAGTACAACACAATACAATTTTTCAATGGTCTTGCAACAAGTGGAGTAAAAATCAATAACGGTTTTGAAATCTACACTGATACTGGTAAAGTTTTTTCTGCAAGGAAAGTAATTTTCGCCACAGGTATTAAAGATATTATGCCCAACATTCCGGGGTTTGCCGAGAGCTGGGGG
>JBBRCM010000021.1:0-36957 GCA_038204855.1 Chitinophagales bacterium | reverse complement strand
GCAAATGATGGCGGACTTAAACGTGCCTGTGCAAACTTCATCGCAGCGCCGAGTACTTCTTTATTTTTAGTTACAAAAGCACCAATTCTGCCACCGCAGGCACTATAGCGTTTGCTGATGGTGTCCATCAATATTACATTGTCGTCAACACCAGTTAAATGCATAGCGCTTGTATGTGTTCCTTCATAGCAGAATTCCCGATAGGCTTCATCAGCAAAAAGGTACAGGTTGTGTTTTTTTATCAATTGCTTCAAAACTTCCATCTCATCTGCGCTGTATAAATAACCTGTCGGGTTATTTGGATTGCAAATAACTATTGCTTTTGTTTTGGGAGTAATTGCTTTCTCAAAATCTTCAATTGGCGGTAAAGCAAAACCTGATTCAATAGTAGATCCAATTGGTTTTACAACCACATCGGCTGCCACTGCAAAGCCATTGTAGTTTGCATAAAATGGTTCGGGTATAATTACTTCATCTCCTACATCCATACATGCCATAAAACCAAACAATATGGCTTCGCTACCACCAGTAGTAATAATAATTTCATCAGAAGTAACTTCAATGCCAACCTTATGATAATATTCCACCAATTTCTTACGGTAGCTTTCATTACCTGCACTGTGGCTGTATTCCAGCACTTTAAAGTCTGAATTACGCACAGCATCAAGGCACTGCTTTGGTGTTTCAATATCCGGCTGACCGATATTTAAGTGATATACCTTAGTTCCTCGTTTCTTAGCAGCTTCTGCAAACGGAACTAATTTTCTGATTGGGGAGGCGGGCATTTGCTGGCCGCGGTTACTTATCGTTGGCATAGTGCAAAGATAACCCCTGTCCCCTAAAGGGGAACTTAGATTGTTACTTTTTTTTGATACCCAATTAATCCATCAATCAAAATGGGCACAATTATGTACAAGCTAAAATATTTTTCAAGATAGCGGTTAAGGGCATTAAGTGTTAAGTTTGCATATGCAAATTTTTGAAACTACCAGCCGTATTATTATCACCTGCAGCAACCGCCTTTCTCCGTGGCTGCAAATGGAAATAACCGACCTTGGCTATAAACCGGAACGTGTTTTTAAAACCGGTGTGGAATTACAGGGCACTTTATTGGATTGTATCCGGCTTAATTTAAACTTACGTTGTGCCAGTCAGGTTTTATTTTCTTTAAAAGAATTTACGGCACATAATGCCAATGATGTTTATAAAACGCTGATTGATTTTGATTGGGAAGATGTAATCGCCGCAGATGGTTATTTTTCTATCAGCAGTAATGTGACTAATGATACCATCAACAATTCTTTATTTGCCAATGTAAAAGTGAAGGATGCCATTGTTGATCGGTTTAGAAACAAAACCGGTGAGCGGCCCGACTCTGGCCCAATGCTGGATAAAACCGTTATCCATTTATATTGGAAAGAATCGCTTGCAGAAATTTTTATTGATACATCGGGAGAAACTTTATCTAAACATGGATATAGAAAAATTCCCGGTAAGGCGCCAATGCTGGAGTCGCTTGCTGCTGCTACCTTACTCGCCACAAAGTGGGATAGGAAATCAATTTTCATAAACCCGATGTGTGGCTCTGGCACGGTGGCAATTGAAGCGGCATTGCTTGCAACAAATCGCAAGCCCGGACTACTCCGTTTTAATTATGCTTTTATGCACCTTGTTGGTTTCAAACAAGAAATGTATGATGCCGAGTTTAAAAAACTTGAGCAACAGGTTGTAGAAATTGAAGGCCTAAAAATTACAGCCACAGATATAAGTGAAGACGCTGTAAACATTTCAAAAGTAAATGCTGGTATTGCCGGTGTAGAAGAATATATTGAATTTGCTGTTTGCGATTTTGAAGAAACAAATATACCCGAAGGAGAAAGCGGCGTTGTTTATTTTAATCCTGAATACGGCGACAGGCTCGGTGTTGAAGCTGAACTTGAAATTACTTACAAACGCCTTGGCGATTTTTTAAAGAAGAAATGCAAAGGTTACTTTGGATATATTTTTACCGGTAATTTAGAGCTTGGTAAAAAAATTGGCCTAAAACCAAGTCGAAGAATTGAATTTTATACAAGCAAGATTGATTGCAGGTTGTTTGAATATGAATTGTATAGTGGAAGTAGGGAAAAACCTGAGGCGTGATTTATGAGTAGAATCTTCATATAGAAACTGAACGCACTTGTTTATAGCCATGCATTCACAACTGACGATTCGCCACTCATTATTCTTTATTTCTTATATACACCAACTTTATCCCCGCCTTATCCGTTTCTCTTTTATCAATTTCAAATTGCGGCATTGATTTTATCAGCGGAGTTAATTTTTGAAATCCAAAATTTCTTGGGTCAAAATTTGGTTGTTTTTTTAGAATGAGATTTCCAACATCGCCCAAAAATGCCCAGCCATTTTCATCAGCCAAATCATTAATAGTATGAGCAATTACTTTTAAAGTTTCTCTGCTTAATTTATCTACAGTGGCTTTCGGAGCTGGCTTGGCTTTTTTGGTTTTAATAGAACTTGGTTCCTCATTTTCAATTACCGGAATAATTTCCATGTAAATGAATTTATCGCAGGATACAATAAAAGGGTTAGGAGTTTTCTTTTGTCCAATACCAAAAACTTTCATTCCCGCTTCTCTCAATCTTGTTGCCAATCTCGTAAAATCACTATCACTGCTAACAATGCAAAAGCCATCAACCTTGCCAGAGTACAAAATATCCATAGCGTCAATAATTAAGGCGCTATCGCTTGAGTTTTTACCACTTGTGTAGCTGTATTGCTGTATAGGTGTAATCGCATTTTCAAGCAGTACGCCTTTCCAACCGCTTACAGTTGGCTTGGTCCAGTCGCCATAAATACGACGGAAAGTAGGAGTGCCGTATTTAGCAATTTCCTCCATCATGCCTCTGACATTACTGTAAGGAACGTTGTCTGCATCAATTAAAACTGCCAGACGTGTGTCTTGTATTTCCATATTGATAATTGTTATACACAAGATAACCCTTTTTTCATAACCCTGTCAGCGTTTGCAAACGTTGACAGGGGTTGTTTGCAGAGCCGAAAACTGTAAAAGCATCAATAAAGAGGATAAATACGTGAATGGTAATGAGTAATTTTAACCATTTGGTTAAAATTAATTTGCCAGTTCAGTTTTCCTTTATATGTTTGCATAATTAACCAAATGGTTAAAAATGCAAATGAAACAAAAAGATACAAATACAGAAGCAATTATTTTACAGACTGCCCGTACTGTATTTATAGAAAAAGGGTTGGCAGGTGCCCGTATGCAGGATATTGCAGATAAAGCTGGATTCAACAAAGCATTGCTACACTACTACTTTACTTCAAAAAATAAATTATTTGATATTGTTTTTGAGCAGGAGTTTGGGAATTTCTTTTCGAATTTAGCTGCTATACTTACCGCAGAGCTACCCTTATTTGAAAAAATTGAAAAGATAGTTTTGCTGGATATCGAACGTCTTACACAATTTCCGGGTTTGCCAAACTTTATGCTCAATGAAATGAGTCAGAATCCGGACACTATAATGAAACGTATGAATAAGATGCCTTTTGAGTTGATATTAAGCGCCTTTCAAAAGCAGATTAATGGTGAAGTGCGGAAAGGAATTATAAAAAAGGTAAGTGCCCAACAGTTGCTGATAAACATTCAGTCGCTATGTATTTTTCCATTTATAGCCCGCCCTATGATTAAAGGATTTATGAAGATGGATGAAAAAAATTATCTGGCTATGATACAGAAACGAAAAACTGAAGTAGCTGCATTTATTATTGATGCTATAAAAATTTAATTGAAACAGATAAAAAATATTTTATGAAGATTAGGCAACTATTTATTTTTTGTTTTCTTTTAACCAGTAACAGTTTGTTGGCGCAAAACATGCAGCAATTAACTTTGGAGCAATGCTATAATTCTGCATCAACAAGCTCGCCGCTTGCACAACAGAAAGCCTTAACTATTACTGCCGGTACTTTAGCAGAAAAAAATCAAAGCCTGAAATGGCTGCCGGAAGTAAACCTGAATGGTCAGGCTACCTACCAGTCGGATGTAACTTCTTTTCCAGTAAAATTGCCAGGTATAACCGTTGATGAATTAAGTAAAGACCAATATAAAGGAACACTAGAAATTGTGCAGCCGGTTTATGATGGAGGTATTATTGCCGGCCAGCGAAAATTACAAAGTATTACAACAAATATTGAAAGCCAGAAAGTAGAAGTTGATTTGTATCAATTAAAGTCGAAAGTTAACAGTTACTTTTTTACTGTTTTATTGATGGATGAAAATATAAAGTTGATGAATTTGGTACAGTCAGATTTGGCTAACAACATTAAAAAAGTATCCGCCCAAGCAGAAAATGGCATTGCAACCAAAAGCAATGTAGATGTATTAAAAGCTGAACAATTAAAAGCAGGGCAAAAAGTTATTGAATTTAAAGCTACAAGAAAAAGTGCCATACAGATGCTGGAAATACTTTCTGGTACTACTATTTCAGAAAATACATTATTTGTAAAACCTGTTCCAGCTGGTATTTCAGCTGAAATAAACAGCCTTCGTCCTGAATTGAAACTGTTTGAATTTCAAAGGCAGCAATTTCAGCAGCAAAGTAAATTAATCAATGCAAAATCAAATCCAAAGTTTTCACTTTTTGCAAATGGCGGTTATGGCAGGCCGGGCCTTAATCAATTAAAGAATGAGTTTCAGTGGTTCTATATCGGCGGAGCCAAATTAACTATTCCCATTACCGGACATTTTACAAAACAAAGAGAACAGAAAGTAATTAAAGTTCAGGAGCAAATTATTGATAAGCAAAAAGAGAATTTTTTAAACAACATTCGCCAGCTTCTAACGCAGCAAAAAAATGAGGTGGAGAAATATGAACAACTGGTGGCCACCGACACAGAAATTGTAAACCTGCGTACAAAAGTTAAAGAAAATTCTTCATTTAAGCTTGCAAACGGTATCATCACTTCTACCGATTATGTAACTGAACTGAATGCCGAGAATCAGGCGATGCTTAGTCAGAAGCTTCATGAATTACAACTGCTGCAATCACAATACAATTATTCACTTATACTCGGAAAATAAAACCATTACTTCAAACCAGATAATATGAAATCGAATTTAAAACAATTGTTATTGCTGTTGGCTATTACAGGTCTTGCATCATGCAGCAGTAAAAGCATTAAGTATGATGCCACTGGCATTTTTGAGGCGGATGAAATTATTGTATCCGCGGAAGCAAATGGAAAAATTCTCCAGTTTAATGTAGAAGAAGGTTCAACGATTATAAAAGATTCTATTGTAGGCAAGATTGATCCGACATCAATTGAGTTGCAAAAAGATCAGGCTTCTTCATCTGTAGAAGCCTTACAACAGAAAACCAACAATGCCGCACCGCAGGTTGCTGTGCTCCAATCGCAACTGCGCTTACAAAACAAACAAATTGCTGTAAATGAAGAGCAATTAAAGGTGTTGAAAAAGGAGCAGCTACGTTTTCAAAAACTAGTTGCAGCAGATGCCGTGCCCGCAAAACAACTTGATGATATAAATGGACAGGTGAATATTTTGGAAGACCAGACAACTGCAGCAAAAACACAATTGCAGGTTTTGCAAAGCCAGATAAATGCGCAGCAGCAAACAGTTGCTATACAAAACCGCAGTATACTTAGTGAAAAAAATCCGATGGAGAAAAAGATTGCACAAATTCAGGAACAGTTGAATAAAACAACTATTATAAATCCTGTTACAGGCACTGTGCTAACAAAATATGCCGAGGAAAACGAATTTACAGCCACAGGAAAAGCGCTGTATAAAATTGCGGATTTAAGTACCATGAAATTAAGAGCTTATATAAGTGGTAACCAACTGGCGCAGGTTAAATTAAACCAACAGGTAAAGGTTTTGGTTGATGATGGAAAAGGTGGTTACAAGGAATTAAAAGGAGTTATAAGCTGGATATCTGATAAGGCAGAGTTTACACCAAAAACGATACAGACGAAGGATGAACGGGCAAACCTGGTGTATGCCATGAAGGTTAATGTGCAAAACGATGGCTATTTAAAAATTGGTATGTACGGCGAAGTGGCATTTTAAAACCTAAGCGTATGAATGCAGTTGCAGTATATAATGTTATAAAGACTTACGGCTCAAAAAAAGAAATTGTAAAAGCGCTTGATGATATTTCTTTTGAAGTTGAACAGGGAGAATTATTTGGAATTATTGGCCCTGACGGAGCTGGCAAAACTTCTTTGTTCAGGATATTAACCACATTGCTTTTGCCGGAAGCTGGTACAGCAACCGTAGATGGTTTTGATGTAGTAAAAGACTATAAGGAAATACGCAAACGCGTTGGTTATATGCCGGGTAAATTTTCGCTTTACCAGGATTTAACGGTGGAAGAAAACTTACAGTTTTTCGCTACAATATTTAATACTAGTATTGAAGCAAACTACGATTTGATCAAAGAGATTTATGTTCAGATAGAGCCTTTTAAAACCAGACGTGCCGGTAAACTTAGTGGCGGTATGAAACAGAAACTGGCGCTTTGTTGTGCACTGATTCATAAACCCGCTATTTTGTTTTTAGATGAACCTACAACAGGAGTTGATGCGGTTTCAAGAAAGGAATTTTGGGAAATGCTGAAAGGCTTAAAAAAGCAGGGCATCACTATCCTGGTTTCAACCCCTTATATGGATGAAGCAGAAATGTGCGACAGGGTAGCCTTGATTCAATCTGGAAAAATTATGAGTATCGATACTCCTTCCAATATTATCAAACAGTTTAAGAATCCAATATGGGCGGTTCAATCAGCAGAAATGTATCGTCTGCTTAAAGAGTTAAAAGCCTGGAGTAATACCGAGAGCTGCCATAGTTTTGGAGAGTATCATCACCTTGTTTTAAAGAATAATGAAAATGCAGAAACGCAGGTGTTAAATTACCTGAATGAACAGAAATTTAAGAATATCAAACTACAAATAATACAGCCCAATATTGAAGATTGCTTTATGCAATTGATGCAGCATAATTAAAAAGTATGAACGAAATAGTTATTAAGGTGGAGGAGCTTACAAAAAAGTTTGGTGATTTTATTGCCACCAATGCTATTTCTTTTGAGGTGGAGAAGGGAGAGATATTTGGGTTTCTTGGTGCTAACGGAGCTGGTAAAACAACAGCCATGCGCATGCTTTGCGGTTTGTCTATTCCCTCGTCGGGAAAGGCTACTGTCGCTGGCTTTGATGTGTATAAACAAACTGAAAAAATTAAACAGAATATTGGTTACATGAGCCAGAAATTTTCTTTGTATGAAGATTTAACTGTTAAAGAAAATATTCGTTTTTATGCAGGTATTTATGGAGTTAGCAGGTCTGATATTAAGGCTAAAATGGCTACGCTTTTAAATCAATTACAATTAACGGACGAAGAAAATACACTTGTAAAATCGCTACCGCTTGGGTGGAAACAAAAGCTTGCATTTTCGGTTGCCATTTTGCATGAACCAAAAATTGTTTTTTTAGATGAGCCAACAGGAGGAGTTGACCCTGTAACGCGGCGTGAGTTCTGGATTTTAATTTACGAAGCCGCAGCAAAGGGAATAACCGTTTTTGTTACCACGCATTATATGGACGAGGCGGAATACTGTAACAGAGTTTCTATTATGGTAGATGGAAGAATTGAAGCATTGGATACGCCCGCAAATTTAAAAAAGAATTATAACGTAGCCTCCATGGATGATGTGTTTTTAAAACTGGCAAGGGGAGCAAAACGTTCAGCAGATTAATGTAAAAGTATGAAGCAGTTTATCATTTTTGTAAAAAAAGAATTCTATCACATTTTTCGTGATAGAAGATCGCTGCTTATTATTTTTTTAATGCCGATTGTTCAGATTATTTTGTTTGGCTTTGCACTTACTAACGAAATTAAAAACAGCAATATAGCTGTGCTGGATAATGCCAGAGATGGTGCAAGCAAGGCAATAATTAAAAGACTGGATGCCAGCCGTTATTTTAATGTTGAACGTATTATTCATTCGCAAAGTGAAATTTAAAAAACTTTTAAAGCAGGCAAAGTGAGGCTGATAGTAGTTTTTCAGCCGCAGTTTCAGGAATCATTATTACACAGCAACCAAGCACAGATACAATTAATTGCCGATGCTTCTGACCCAAATACAGCTACAACAGTTACTACTTATGCATCAGGTATTATAAATGATTATCAGCAGGAAATAAATGAACTTGCCAAGGTGCCTTATGTTATTAAGCCTGAAGTTCGCATGTTGTATAATCCGCAATTAAAAGGTGCCTACAATTTTGTGCCGGGTGTAATGGCTATGATTTTAATTTTGATTTCTGCTATGATGACATCCGTTGCCATAGTACGAGAAAAAGAAATAAATACCATGGAAGTGTTGTTGGTTTCGCCCTTAAAGCCACTACTGTTTATTGTAAGTAAAGCCATTCCTTATATTTTTTTATCGCTTGTAAATGTTATAACAATTTTAATTGTAAGCGTAACCATACTTGATGTACCTATTAATGGCAACCTGTTTTTATTAATGGCAGAATCGCTATTGTTTATTGTTACAGCAGTGTCACTTGGGTTAATGATTTCTACATTTACCAGAACGCAGCAGGAGGCGCAAATGATTTCGCTGGTAGGTTTGTTATTACCCACTTTGTTGCTGGGTGGTTTTATGTTTCCGATAGAAAGTATGCCATTACCATTGCAGATTATTTCTAACCTTGTTCCATCAAAGTGGTATTTTTTAATTGTAAAAGATGTGATGATAAAAGGACTCGGCTTTTCACAAGTGTGGAAGGATTCGCTGGTATTGTTAGGCATGTCAGTATTTCTATTGACAGTTAGTTTTAAAAAATTTAAAATCCGCCTGCAATGAAAAAGCTGCTCGTTATATTAGAGAAGGAGTTCAGGCAGGTGTTTAGAAATCCTACCATTTTGCGCATGGTACTCATAATGCCCGTTATTCAATTAATTGTTTTTCCATTCGCTGCTAATTATGAAGTAAAAAATGTTTTATTATCAATTGTTGATCATGATCATTCTGATTATTCACAAAAATTTATTAATAAAATTTCCGGTTCAGGATATTTTAAATTAACCGATTATTCTCCTTCTTATAATAAAGCAATGGAGTCAATAGAATCAGGAACTGCAGACTTGATTATTGAAATACCAGAAGGTTTTGAAAGATCATTAGTAAAAGAAAATAAAGCCAGCATGTTGCTCGCTGTAAATGCAGTTAATGGCACAAAAGCAAATTTGGGAGGAGTTTACGCTACTAATATAATCCGCGACTTTAACCGGGATATTCAAATGGAATGGATAAGATTTCCAAAGTTTAATCCGCAACCCACGATAGAAATAACATCTTCCAACTGGTATAACCAGCACATGAATTATAAATTGTTTATGGTGCCGGGCATTTTAGTTACGTTGCTTACTTTAATCGGTAGTTTAATGGCAGCACTAAATATTGTTCACGAAAAGGAGATAGGCACAATTGAGCAGATAAATGTTTCTCCCATATCTAAACTGCAATTCATTCTTGGCAAACTTATACCTTTCTGGATAATGGGTTTGGTAACGCTTACGTTAGGTTTAATTGTGTCCCGGCTGGTGTTCAGCATAATTCCTATTGGAAGTATTGGGTTGATATACCTGTTTGGAATGGTGTTTTTATTTACGCTTTTGGGAGTTGGCTTGTTGGTATCTACCTATTCTGAAACACAGACACAGGCTACTTTTGTTAGTTTTTTTGTAATGATGCTGTTCATGTTGCTCGGCGGTTTATATACACCTATTGAAAGTATGCCGGAATGGGCTATGTGGATAACCAAAATAAATCCGGTTGCTTACTTTATTGATGTTATGCGTATGATAGTTTTAAAAGGAAGTACTTTTACAGATATAAAAGTTCAGTTTTTTTCAGTACTTGTATTAGGCGTTTTTTTTAATGCCTGGGCAGTTATTAATTACAGAAAGCGATCGTAATGTTTTATCCGTTTAAATAAAGCTCTTCAACCTTCTTTCTGGCCCAAGGCGTTTTGCGTAAAAACGTTAAACTTGATTTTATACTCGGATTTTCTCTGAAACAATTGATGCGGATGATATTGCCGAGCTCCTCCCAACCATACATTTCTACCAGGTGCGTTACAATCATTTCGAGTGTTTTGCCGTGTAGCGGATCATTTGATTGTTGGGGATTCGTCATAATCATTTATTTGTTCTTCATCCTTAATTTCATCAACATGCTTTTTGCCTGTAAACATAAGGCCCAGCATAAGTACCAATGCCGTTAAAAGAATTACCTGCAATAAAAGAGATTTGTTTACCAAAGGTATATTTTGGGCAGGAACAATCGATAAAAAAAGCAAGATGTTTATCAATCCTCTTGGAGCAATAAACAGCATAGGGAACATTTCGATCTTCGAAATTTTGAATTGTATATCTCTAATAATCAGCATTGCCGCAACAATACCTACCGCCCAAATGAAAGTTTCAGTATTTATTATTTCTTTCGTTTTTATTAAAAAACCAAATAGTAAAAAGAATAAGGCACGTACTAAAAAGGTAGCTTCGGCAATCAATTCTTTAAATTTTACAACTTCTTTATTAAGCGAATAAGGCTTTAAAATACTTATCCATTTAAATCTTTTAAGTTCATCAAGGTTGCCAAGGAACAGACCGAATATCATAATAAAAATAAGTGCTGGCAAGTGATACATTTTTGCAATGCTATATATAAGCAGCACAAGCAAAATAATGGGAATGAATTTTATATGATGATCTATTTTGCTTAGTAAAAAAGCAAGCAAGAGCGTGGCACCAAAAGCAACGCCGATCATAATAATTAGTTGCAGGCTTGATTGTGCAATGGTACTAGACTGACTTAGTTCGTTTAATGCAATAAAGTTAAAAAAGATAACTCCAAAAATATCAGAGAGGCTGCTTTCATAAGTTATAAATTCCCGGTTTGCTTTACTTAAATGTTTTGCACTGGGTATGGCTATGGAGCTACTTATTACACAAAAAGGAATTGCATTTGTAAGCGCATCTTTAAAAGAAAGATCGGGCAGAAAATATTGAAATGAAAAAGCCAGTATAAAGGTTAACGCAAAAATGGGCAGTAGTGCTGCTGTTACAGATTTAATAATCAGTGTTTTTTTGCTTTTGTTTAGTTCAAGTTCCAGTGTGCCATCCAGCACAATAAGAATTAAACCGAGCGTTCCTAAAAAAGGTAATAACCTGCCTAAATCGGGAATAGGTACTTCAATTACCTGGGTTATTTGCCTTACGCCCCAGCCTAAAATTAGTAAGAGGATAACAGACGGAATTCTGGTACGTGATGCTGTAAGATCGAATATATACGCAAATAGCAGTAGGCCGCAAACAGCAATTATAATTCCGGTAGTCATAAGTTAAAGATATACAAAAAACGCCCTGCTCAATTGCAGGGCTTTTAAAATTATTACTGAGATCACTTTTCTGTAAAACTGAACCTTTTAACTCTGGCTTAGGCGTATTTCTACATTCCCATTTTCTTTTTTAAATTCTCGTCAATAGCATCTAAAAACTCTTCGGTGTATAAATAATGATCACCGTGGTTTACTTTGTTACCATGAATACAAACGGCCAAATCCTTTGTCATTTTGCCGCTTTCAACTGTTTCAATACAAACGGCTTCAAGTGCATCACAAAAATCAATAAGTGGTTGGTTACTGTCTAATTTGCCGCGGAAAGCAAGGCCTCTTGTCCATGCAAAAATTGATGCAATAGGATTTGTAGAAGTAGGTTTTCCTTTTTGATGTTCCCTATAGTGACGGGTTACAGTGCCGTGGGCAGCTTCAGCTTCCATAGTTTTGCCATCTGGTGTAATTAAAACTGATGTCATTAAACCTAATGAACCGAATCCCTGTGCAATGGTGTCACTTTGTACATCACCATCGTAGTTTTTACAAGCCCATACAAAATTACCATGCCATTTTAAAGCACTCGCAACCATATCATCAATCAGGCGATGCTCGTAAGTAATACCTGCCGCATCGTATTGGGCTTTAAATTCTTTTTGATAAATATCTTCGAAAATGTCCTTAAAGCGGCCATCATATTTTTTAAGAATCGTGTTCTTTGTAGAAAGATATAAAGGCCAGCCTTTACTTAATGCCATATTAAAACAACTGCGTGCAAAACCCATAATGCTCTCATCAGTGTTGTACATACTCATGGCAACGCCATCACCTTTAAAATTATACACCTCAAAAACCTGTGCTTCACCACCATCTTCAGGTGTAAAAGTCATGGTTAATTTTCCTTTACCTTTTATTACAGTATCCGTAGCACGATACTGATCGCCAAAAGCATGACGGCCAACAATAATTGGTGCTGTCCAATTGGGAACTAATCTTGGTACATTCTGCATCACAATAGGCTCACGAAAAACGGTGCCATCAAGTATATTACGGATGGTTCCGTTCGGTGATTTCCACATTTGCTTCAGCTTAAATTCCTCAACTCTTTGCTCATCAGGCGTAATGGTGGCGCACTTAATACCAACGCCGCATGCTTTGATGGCATTAGCTGCATCAATAGTAACCTGGTCATTTGTTTCATCACGATATTCCATTCCCAAATCAAAATACTGGATATCAACATTCATATAAGGAAGTATCAGTTTGTCTTTAATAAATTTCCAGATGATACGGGTCATCTCATCGCCGTCTAATTCTACTACGGGGTTTGCTACTTGAATTTTACTCATGTTATTTTTTACTGTTTGAAATTAGGTTCAGGGTTTTTAAAAAAATGCTTTTATTAAAGATTGCTTTTGCCGTTATAGCAAAACCTTTTATTGCTGTACTTGAAATAATATTTGCCTGATGTACTTTTTCATCAAGTTCATATTTTTTATTTTTCAGCAAAAATTTTTCTATTGTTTTCTGGCGAGGGTCAATTATCCAGTATTCTTTTATGCCGTGCAATGCATAATCTTCCAGTTTAATACCGCGGTCGTATTTTTCGGTGCTTTTGCTTAACACTTCCACCACCATATTCGGTGCCGGAAAAAGTTTTTGCCCTTCTTTAAACCTGGCAGCTTTTTCTTTTTTAAAAAAACAAATATCCGGTTCGTAATCATTACGGGTAAGGCTTATCATCAACTTTTCGTGCGTTACCCTGCCCAGTTTATTAATTGAAACAAAAATATTTATCAATGTGTATAATTCGCTGGAAACACTTTCATGTTCATTAGCAACCGACGAGTGTACAACTACTTCGCCATTTATAAATTCAGCCTTCATATCCTCGGTTACAAAGTCATAAAAGTCTTTACGTTTCTGCTGTTCTTCTTTTATATAATTGCGCAGCCACACAAAGTGGTCTTTAAGCCGAGGCGATTGAATTATATTTTCAAGAATTGCTGTCATGTGTCAATTTTTCAAAATTAAGCAATTTTGAAGATTTTTAATCAGCTATCACCAAACTAGCCTGCCTTATACAGGGGGTTTAGAATCTATCAGGAAATAAAAAACCGCTTGATTTTTGGTTTAGATGTTATTATAGTCCTGTTGATTTCTTTAATTGAAAATCGGTGATTACCGATCCCATGTTTTCAATAAGTGCATCGCCAAACTCGGTTGTTTTTAAAAGTGTGGCACCGGTCATCAGGTTATAAAAATCAATGGTTACCTGTTTACGCATGATGGTAGCCTGCAAGGCAGACTCAATCAGATCAGCCGCTTCCTTCCAACCAATATATTCCAGCATCATACATCCGCTTAAAATAACCGAAGAAGGATTCATGCTGTTGGTACCTGCAAATTTTGGTGCCGTACCGTGTGTGGCTTCAAAAACTGCATAGCCGGTTTTGTAGTTGATATTGGCTCCCGGTGCAATGCCAATCCCGCCTACTTCTGCTGCCAGCGCATCCGAAATATAATCGCCGTTCAGGTTTAGGGTGGCCACTACCGAATAATCTTTAGGCGCAATCAAAATCTGCTGTAAAAAATTATCAGCAATTATATCTTTTATCAACAATTTGCCTTCGTGCAGGGCCTTGCGCTGTACTTCGTTGGCATGTGCTTCGCCATGTTCTTTTTTCAGTTCATCCCATTCATCCCAGGTAAAAGTTTTATCGCCAAATTCCTGTCGGGCAACTTCGTAACCCCATGTCTTAAAACCACCTTCGGTAAATTTCATGATGTTGCCCTTGTGTACCAATGATACCGAAGGGAGATCATGTTCAAGCGCATGTTTAATGGCGGCTCTCACCAGGCGTTTACTGCCTTCTGAAGAAACTGGTTTTACTCCATAGCTGCTATCGCCGGGGAAACGGATATTCTTTACTCCCATTTCTTCTATCAAAAATTTCTCAAACTTTTGTGCTTCTGCAGAACCTGCCTTCCATTCAATGCCTGCATAAATATCTTCTGTGTTTTCTCTAAAGATTATCATGTCAACATTTTCCGGATGAACAACCGGTGATGGAACACCCTTAAACCATTTTACCGGCCTTAAACAGGCGTACAGGTCAAGATCCTGCCGCATGGCAACATTCAACGAACGTATGCCACCGCCAATTGGCGTGGTTAACGGCCCTTTTATAGAAACGATATAATCTTTTGCTGTCTGCAATGTTTCGGCCGGTAGCCATTCGCCGGTTTGTTTAAAAGCTTTTTCGCCCGCCAGCATTTCCTTCCACTCAATTTTTCTATCGCCATTGTAAGCTTTTGCCACAGCCGTATCAAATACTTTTTCGGCTACAGCCCATATTTCGGGGCCAATGCCATCGCCTTCAATAAACGGAATGATCGGGTTGTTGGGAACATTCAATTTTCCATCTGCACCCATTGAAATTTTTTCTGCCATATAAGATGAATATTTGAGGCTGCAAAGGTAAGGGCTCGGGCTAAAAATTGATCATACAATTCAACCAACCGCCATCAATACTAACCTCGGGATATTTTTTATAAAAATTGATTGCAGGTTCATTCCAGTCAAGCACCTGCCAAACCATGCCGCTGTATTTTTTTGCCTTACATTCCTCCATCAATGTATCAAATAATAATTTGCCAATTCCTTTGCCACGCATTTTTTCTGAAACCAAAAAATCTTCCAGGTAGAGGCGCTGGCCTTTCCAGGTGCTGTAGCGGATATAGCAGAGAACAAATCCTACAACTATCCGGCCCCCTCTATCTCCCCCGATGGGGGAGGAAATCCCGGAGATATGTTCGGAGATTGAAGTGGATGGCATCTCTGCGACAAAAGCTTGCCATACCGGTTGCTCTCCAAAACCACTCTCCACAAAATGATCAAAGCTTACGGTAACCGCATCGGGCTCTTTTTCGTACACCGCCAGTTCCTGTATCAGTTCCATCATTCTTTCACAATCCTCTTTAACTGCTTTTCTTATTACAATTGACATGGGCTAAAATTTTATCACTGAAAATACTACAGTAAGTTGAAGTGTTATGGCAATTGCCAGGCAACATATCCAGCCCCAAAACCATTTAACCGGTATTGCAGATTTTTTTACGCTTAAAAAATAAAGAATGATCATAACCAAAACAGCAACTAGTAAAGACCCAACAAAGAATTGAGCATTACCTACTTTAAAAAATACAGTTGCTATAGGATAAGGCAACAGAATTACCGAACCAATCAGGCACGTGAAACCAATATTTTTTATAAATTCCCATTTTTTATCTGCAAGAAAAAAATAAGCAGCACCAATCTGCAAACCCCATTTGGCACCTGCAATACCGGTTGATAATAATTTTTGCTGCAAGCTTGTGTACAAAGGGCACACGTCAACAAACCACCAGGTAATAATGGTAGATAAAAAGAAGTACAATAAGGCCAGGTAAATTTTTCTTGAATTGTTCATTTTATTGCAGTGCCTGTTCTAAATCCATAATAATGTCTTGCACATTTTCAATACCAACACTCATGCGGATCAATCCGTCGGTAATGCCATACTGCTCCCGTTTTTCTTTTGGTACGCTGTAATGGGTCATGCTTGCAGGGTGTGAGAGCAGCGTATCGCAGGTACCCAGTGACACCGCACGTACGCACATCTGCAGTTTATCAATAAAATTTTTGGCTGCTTCCAATCCTTCTTTCATTTCAAAACTAAGCATAGCACCGGGATGCCGCATTTGTTTTGCTGCAATATTAAAATCGGGATGCGATGGAAGCCCCAGGTAATTCACTTTGTTCACTGCCGGGTGTTGTTCTAAAAATCCTGCCACTTCCATAGCATTGTGGCAATGGCGCTCCATGCGCACTTCCAAAGTCTTCATACCCTGCGTTAATAAAAAAGCATCAAAGGCATTGCTGTTGCCACCCAGCAGGCGATGTATTTTGGTGATATGCCCATTCATCAACTCAATATCTTTACCCATTAATACACCGCCAATGGCAGTGCCATGACCGTTTAAAAATTTGGTGGTGCTGTGCATTACATAATCTACACCGTATTGAAATGGTTGCTGTAAAAAGGGCGTGGCAAAAGTATTATCAACTGCAACAATTAAATTCTTGGTCTTAGCCAGCCTGGTTAGTGCATCAATATATACACACTGTATGGTAGGATTGGCGGGAGTTTCCAGGTAAAACATTTTTATTTTTTCATCTGCATGCAATGCTTCGGCAGCTTTATTTAAATCCCGCAGATCGGTTATTACTACTTCAATGCCCAACGGCGGTAAAAGTTTTTCAAGCAGTTCCTGCGTGCCGCCGTATAATGAGTAATGCGATAAAATTTTATCTCCTGTTTTTAAAGTGCCAATCATTAAAGTGCTGATAGCAGCCATGCCGCTGGAATGTAAAATGGCTTTTAATGCAAGCGGGCTGCCGTCTTCATTAGCAATACCAAAACTTTCAAGTGCTGCAATTTTTTCTTCGGCTTCGGTTATGGTTGGGTTGCCCCAACGGCTGTAGATATATCCTTTTTCTTCGCCGCTGAACCTGCGCATGCCCTGTTCTGCTTCATCAAAAATATATGTGCTGCTTGCATAAATGGGCGTAAGGTGGGCGTAATTGGGATCCTGCTCTCCACCACCATGAATGGCGACCGAACTGAAACCGCTGTATGGAAATTTTTTCTCTGGCATTTTTTTAATTGATAATGAAGTAGTGAATAATTGATAATTTTACTGACAAACTCAGCGGGTTCAAAATTACATAAAACAATGAAGGAATTATTACAACAATATGCCGCTTATAATATTTGGGCAACGGGGCTATTAATTGACAAGATCAACAAAATGCCTGATGGAACTACTGACAGGGAAATTGTGAATAGTTTCTCTTCTATTTACAAAACGGTACAGCACATGTGGCTTGCCGAAGAAGTATGGTGGAAGCGGCTAAGGCTTACAGAGAACATTATTTTGGAAAGCGCTGCATTTACCGGAACGTTTGCTGAGATGACCAATGCGTTGGCAAAACAAAGCCAGCAGTTTAAAGACTGGATTGACAATGCCACTGAAAACCAGCTTAAACATGTATTTGCTTTCATCCGCAATAAAGAACAAATTAAAATGCCGGTTTACCAAATGTTGCAGCATGTGTTTAATCACGCAACTTATCATCGGGGGCAATTGGTAACCATGCTCAATCAATTAGGAGCTGATAAAATACCGGGGACAGATTTTTCAACTTTCAGCCTGAAGAAGTAATTAGCAATTGGAAATTTGTAATTAGGTTTCGGGAGCTAACTGCATCCAAAGTCTATAAAACTCCAAAACATCTCCGCAAAAATCTTCGAGATTTGCTCTCCGCCATCCGGCGGATTCCCTAAAAAAGAACGAACGAAGTTCAAGAGGGGCCGGGGGGCTCCTTAATTATGATCTATCATCGTCAGCTTTACACCATAACCAACCCTGTATGCACCAACCCCTGGCCTGGCTGGCTGATACTCTATGTGTAAAAAATTACGGTAAACAAGTCCCAGCCCTTTGGCATAATTTTCTGAACTGAAATTTCTTTCACTGTACGAATTAGCATCAGCAGGATTACCGATCACTTCATCGCGTTGTGCCACATGTATGGTACTGTCGAGCGTGAATGTGCCAATGGTTTTGGCAACATTAACACTATCGTAAGTATAATTCCAATCGTCTAAATATTTAACATTGGAATTTAGGGAGTACGTATCAATATAAGAATTTCCTTTCCAGCTATAAGCTTCTCTTACAGGTCCTTTAAGTTTCAGAAAACGCATATTGTTTTCAATAAACTCCATGGCAAAATCGGTAGGCACTGCCATAAAAGTATTATCCGGATTCCAGGGATTGGCGGCAGTTTTACGTATATAACGTATAATGCGGTAAGCCGGCCTGCCCAGGTTGTCGGTAATTAATGCATCTACCTGGTGCTTTACCTGGTATTTAATAACCGTATCCTTTGTTCCAAAGTTTATAAAAACGGTAGAGTCAAGATTATAGCTGATGTATTTGCCGATTATGAATGGTGAATATTCTTTTACGGTACCTACTTCCAGTACTTCAGAACTTTTATTACAGGAGGCGAAGAACACCGCAGAAATGATGGTTATTAAAAGAAAAATCTTTCTCATAAGTTGAAATATATTACAAATATAGATACAATTAAATGGTAAAAAGCTGCTCAGCCCGTTGTATGATTCCACCGCCGATTACGTCGTCACCTTCGTAAAAAACCGCACTCTGGCCGGGGGCAACACCTTTAACATCGTCATAAAAACGTACAATTACACCATTTTGGTATGTGTAGAGGTTACTTAATGCACCTTTATCTTTATATCTTATTTTAGTAAGGGCTTCCATACCGTCGGTAATGCCATCATATTTTATCCAGTTCAGGCCGGTTACTTTCATTTCAGTACGGTTCAAATCGGCCTCTTCACCTAAAACAACGGTGTTGGTTTCGGGTAAAATTTCGGTAACAAAAGCGGGTCTTCCCAGGGCAATATCCAGCCCTTTTCTTTGGCCTACGGTATAAAAGGGATAGCCTTTGTGCTGGCCAAGAATTTTACCGGTTTTATCGATAAAGTTTCCGCCATTAACACGTTCTTCAAGGCCGGGTACTTTGCGCCTTAAAAACCCCCTGTAATCGTTATCGGGCACAAAACAAATTTCGTAGCTCTCATTTTTTTTTGCCAGTTCAGGATAGCCAAAATCATGCGCCAGTTGGCGGATGTCTTTTTTATGATAAGTACCCAACGGCAAAATAGTACGGCTTAGCAAATCCTGCTGTAATCCCCACAGGGCATAGCTTTGATCCTTGGTATCATCAATGCCTTTGCTTATAAAATACCTGCCGTTTATATGCTGATGTACCTGTGCGTAATGCCCGGTTGAAATAAAATCGCAGCCCAATGCGTCGGCTCTTTTCATCAACGCCCGCCACTTAATATGGGTATTGCACATCACACAAGGATTGGGTGTGCGGCCGGCAATATATTCATCTACAAAGTTCTCAATTACAAAGTCGCCAAACTCTTCCCGAATGTCTAAAATAAAATGAGGAAATCCATGCTGCACCGCAGCCTGCCTGGCATCGTTAAAACTATCCAGATTGCAGCAGCCCGTTTCTTTTTTTCCAGTTGTACCCACACTGGCTGCATAGTCCCATGTTTTCATAGTAATGCCCACCACTTCATAACCTTCTTTATGAAGCATTAAAGCCGCTACGGTACTATCTATACCGCCGCTCATGGCCATCAAAACTTTTCCTTTCTTGCTCATATTTTTTTCTCCGCTGCAAAGATAGGAAAACGGTTTTGGGTTTGGAGTTATGGGTTTACGGTTTTGGGCATTTTTTGTTAGTCAGAAATTAACCTCTCTTGATCCGTTGAGAGTTATTTAAAAAGCCTCGTAGAGGCTAAAGATTGGTAGAAAAAATAAAAAATAGGTGACAAAGTGCCGTAGGCACGACAGGCCTGCTCATTAATCTATCATGCCTACGGCATTTATGATTAATTATTTTTAATTTCTACCAATCTATTGTCCCTAAAGGGACAGATAGATTAACTCCACTAACTGATTCTCTTAATAACTTTTTACTTTTTACTTTTCACTTTTCACTTATTTTGCATTCATGCAGCAATACTTAGATTTAGTTAAACATATTATTGAAACCGGTACCGATAAAAGCGATCGCACCGGCACCGGCACCCGAAGTGTTTTTGGTTACCAGATGCGCTTTAACCTGACAGATGGTTTTCCGTTGGTAACTACAAAAAAATGCCACTTAAAAAGTATCATTTACGAATTGCTTTGGTTTTTGCAGGGCGATACCAATATCAATTATTTAAAAGAACATAACGTGAAAATCTGGGATGAATGGGCTGATGAAAACGGAGACCTTGGTCCTGTTTACGGTAAGCAGTGGCGTAATTGGGTTGGAACCGATGGAGTAGAAGTTGACCAGGTAAAAGAATTGATACATACTTTAAAAACAAACCCCGACAGCCGCCGCATGATCATCAGTGCATGGAATGTGGCTGATTTGCCAAAGATGAAACTGATGCCCTGCCATTGTTTGTTTCAGTTTTACGTTTCCCCTCCTTTGGAGGGGATTAAGGGGAGGTTGAGTTGTCAATTATATCAGCGTTCGGCAGATGTATTTTTAGGCGTACCTTTTAACATTGCTTCATATGCTTTGTTAACGATGATGATTGCGCAGGTTTGTGATATGGAACCCGGCGATTTTGTACATTCATTTGGTGATGTGCATTTGTATAAAAATCATTTTGAGCAAGCGGAGCTGCAATTAACCAGAAAACCGTTTCCGCTGCCGCAGATGAAAATAAATCCTGAAGTAAAAGATATTTTTGATTTTAAGTTTGAAGATTTTGAATTGTTGAATTACGAAAGTCATCCGGCTATAAAAGCGCCTGTGGCGGTTTAGGAAAATAAGAAATAAGAAATGTGGAATAAGGAATAAGTAATAAGGAAGTGGTGGAGTTCAATTTGATAAGCAATTTCTATTTAGTTAATATAATGGAAAAAAATATGATTTAGAATATAGATTGGTAAAGTTTGCCTGTATGTATTTGGGTGTTTGTGATTTGTTGCCCAATACAAAAACGGGGCAAAACCTGGAATATCAATTGTCGAAAAGTTGCACCGCACCTGCTTTAATTTATGGAGAGGCACAGGCCGCAGAATCACCGGCCGATTTTATTCACAAAATGAAATTGGTTTTAAAAGAGATTAGGGAAACACGGGTAAACCTGAGAATAATTATTGAAAAGCCGTTGTTAAATGATGACAAGGTTAATCTGGCTTTAAAAGAATGTAATGAGTTGATGGCTATTTTTTTGAAGAGTATCGAAACCGCCAAAAAGAATAATAACCCAAAATGAACAATGAACCGAAACTTAATAAAATAAAACTGGCAGTAATTTACTGGCTGTTCAACTTCCTTATTTCTTATTTTTAATTTCTTATTCCTTATTATGAGTATTTCCTTAGTAGTTGCTGCCGCAGAAAATAACGCCATTGGTAAAGACAATCAATTGCTCTGGCATTTGCCAAACGATTTAAAGTTTTTTAAAAACATAACCTGGGGTATGCCGGTTATTATGGGGCGTAAAACCTATGAGTCTTTTAATAAATTACTGCCGGGCCGGTTTAATTTTGTTATAACCCGTCAAGCAGATTGGAAATCTGAAGGTGCGGTTATAGCAGCGAACTTAACTGAAGCTTTACAAAAAGCTGGCGAAACAAATTGCAACGAATTTTTTGTAATTGGTGGTGGTGAAATTTACAAAGAGGCAATAGAAATTGCCGATAAAATTTACATTACCCGTGTGCATGCCAGCTTTGATGCGGATACTTTTTTTCCGGTTATAGATGAAAGTAAATGGCTGCTAACATCTAATAAAGATTTTGAGGTGGATGAAAAACATAAATATGCATATTCATTTCAGGTTTGGGAAAGAAAATAATTCTCTATGAAATTTATTTTGTCTTTTTTTTTAGTGTTGTTTGTTCAAACCGTTTTTGGGCAAAAAAAATCTTTTAATAAAGATAGCTTGGTAGCAGTTTTGGAGAAGGTTTATAAAGATGATCAGGAACCAAGATTAATGTTTGATTCAATAGAAGCTAAATATGGTTTTAATTCTCCGGAAACCAAAACTCAAATTGAAGTAATGGCGAAAAATGATGCACAAAACGTAAAGATAGTAGAAGCGGTAATTGAAAGATATGGGTGGATAGGAATTGAAGAGTCATCAGAAAATGCTAATAGGGCATTGTTTTTTGTAATACAACATGCTGATTTAAAAATTCAGTTAAAATACTTTCCTGTGATAGAAAATGCTGTAAAAAGTAAAAAGGCTTCTGCTAAGTGGTTTGCAATGTTGGTGGATAGAACAAATATCGATCAAGGTAAGTTTCAGATATACGGTTCGCAATTGCAAGGGCCAAATAACCAGAATTTGAAATTTTTGCCAATTAGCGATGAACCGAATGTGAATAAAAGACGAAAAGAGATTGGTCTTGAGCCAATGGAGGAATATGCAAAAAGATGGAATCTTATTTATACTTTACCATCAAAAGATAGATACAAAAATAAAATTGTTTTTGAAGGGTACATTAAAAACACAAAAGGACAACCACTTGAGGATGCGGAAATTTTTTTAGGCGACAATAAGTTTCTTGGCAAAACTGATAAGCTTGGAACGTTTTCTTTAATTCTTGACAAACATTATCTTGGCTGGGCTTTTATTTTTAGAAAAAATGGCTACCAAACTGCTTCATGGACTATGGAGGGAGTTTCTTTAGAATACGTAACAAATAGCCAGATTTTAAACAATCAGATAAAATAATCAGAAACACACTTTTGTATTCAACTTTTCAAATCGCAAGAAAATATATTAGTTACTACTTCACCGCTTCCAACGGAAAAGGTCACGGTATTCACTCTCCCTTTGTGTTTGACTTTGTAAAGCATGTGATGAACGATAAGCAACAATATCCTGCCTACAAGCCAATTGAAAGCCTGCGAAAGAAAATGCTTGCCGATTCAACCCTTATTAATGTAGAAGATTTTGGCGCCGGTTCTGCCGTCATTAAAACTAATAAAAGAGTTGTTTCGGCTGTTGCTGCATCATCGCTTAAGCACAAAAAATATGCACAGCTTTTGTACAGGATTGTAAAATATTACAAACCCCAAACAATTGTTGAACTGGGTACATCTTTTGGCATTACAACGGCATACCTTGCATCCGCCAATGCAGCATCCAAAGTTTTTACCTGCGAGGGGGCCGTTGCAATAGCATCCATCGCAAAGCGAAATTTTGAAGCGCTTCAATTGAATAATGTGCAATTAACGGCAGGTGATTTTACACAAACCTTATCTCCGCTTTTATCAAACCTTACCAAAGTAAACTTTGCTTTTATAGATGGCAACCACCGCAAAGAACCAACATTGCAATACTTTACCAAGCTGCTAAACTACGCAACGCCGGCAACTATATTAGTATTTGACGACATACACTGGAGTGCAGAAATGGAAGAAGCTTGGGCTGTAATAAAAGAACACCCTGCTGTAACTTTAACCATCGACCTGTTTTTTATCGGTATCGTTTTTTTAAAATCTGAAATTAATCATAAGCAGCACTTTACTATACGGTTTTAATTTTTCTTACCTTTGCTTCAATTAATAGCTTATGATCATTGGCGTTTTAAAAGAACCATCTCCCGAAACAAGAGTCTCATTGCTGCCCGAACATGTTACCATCCTTAAAAAATGGAACGTAGATGTTTGCGTTGAAAAAAATGCAGGCATTACTGCTTTTGCAAATGACGAAAAATATACCGAAGCCGGAGCAACTATAAAATCACGGAATGAAGTATTGCAAAACAGTGATTTTATCCTTTCCATAAATGCATTGCATCACTCCGAAATCGTCAATCTAAAATCTAAAATAATTCTTGGAGTATTTCAGCCTTTGTTTAATGCAGGGTTGATGAAGGAGTTTGCTTCAAAAGGTTTAACCGTTTTCAGCATGGATATGCTGCCACGCACTACCCGTGCACAAAGCATGGATATTTTAAGCAGTCAGGCAAATATTGCCGGTTACAAAGCAGTCTTGCTGGCGGCAAATTTATTCCCCAAATATTTCCCCATGTTTATGACGGCAGCAGGCAGTATACCGCCGGCCAAGATGTTGATACTGGGTGCTGGCGTTGCAGGCTTACAAGCTATTGCTACCGGTAAGCGATTGGGAGCCGTGGTAGAAGTTTTTGATACCCGCCCTGCGGTAAAAGAAGAAGTGATGAGCCTCGGTGGAAAGTTTATTGAGGTGGAAGGCGCCGCCGATGCCAGCAAGGCCGGTGGTTATGCGGTAGAGCAAAGCGAAGAATTTATGGCCCGCCAAAAAGCAAAAATTGCAGAGAGTGTTGCCAAGGCAGATATTATAATTACAACCGCACAAATACCCGGCAAAAAAGCACCTGTATTAATTACAACAGAAATGATGGAAGCCATGAAGAATGGCTCTGTAATTATTGACCTGGCTGCTGCAACCGGCGGTAACACCGGGCTTACTAAAAATGATGAAACCGTAATTCATAATGGCGTAAGCATTGTTGGTAATTCAGCATTGCCATCAACCATGCCAAGCGATGCAAGTAAACTGTATGGCAAAAATATTTTGAACTTTTTGCAGTTAATGATCAGTAAAGAAGGTGCTTTTAATTTAAATTTTGAAGATGACCTGGTGAAAGGAACCTGTGTGGTGCATGGCGGAGAGATAAAGAATGAAAGGGTAGCCGGTCTATTGTGAACTTAATAATGAAAGCTATTCTAGTAAACTGGGAGGAGTTAAACATCAAGGAACAAAATCCGAGTTTACAGTAGTACAAAAGCCAAATCAGGGAACCATCCGACAAAGGGGATGTAATCCTTTGTCGGGCTCCTTTTTTGGTACTTTTTTGGAGAAGCAAAAAAGTACATAATGACACAGGGAGTAACCAATAACAAATAGCTTTTAAAATATAAAAATGGAAAATATTCTAAACTTTATTTCAACCAATCAACAGATCATCTACATCGTCATCCTTATGATTTTTGTTGGTATTGAAGTGATAGGCCGTGTGCCCAGTGTATTGCACACGCCACTTATGAGTGGTGCCAACGCCATACATGGTGTGGTGGTAATAGGCGCTATCATCATTATGGGCAAGGCCGAAACCGATAATTACCTGGCATTAATACTTGGTTTTTTAGCGGTTGTGCTGGGTACTATAAATGTGGTTGGTGGTTTTGTGGTAACGGATAGGATGCTGGAAATGTTTAAAAAGAAAAAGTAACCCCGGCCCCCTCTATCTCCCCCGAAAGGGGAGGAAAAGTCTTAGATAGTTGCGAAGGAAAAGTTTGTTAAAAAAATAAAATTTGTATTACGGTTTAAAAAATATTGCATAATCTTCTAAACAATCTTCTCCATTTCCCTCCCCTTGGGGGAGGATAGGTGGGGTCGGCTTTTATTATGGGTTTAAATATTCTTACACTCTGCTACTTAATAGGTAGCATCACATTCATCATCGGGCTTAAAATGCTCTCCAACCCTGCAAGCGCACGTAAAGGAAATTTACTGGCAGCATTTGGTATGGCCATCGCTATTTTAGGAACCATCTTTTTATACACTTCTGAAACCGGCGAACACCTCGGTAACTATCCCTGGATATTTGGCGGTTTATTGCTTGGTGGCATTGTTGGTACGCTCGCTGCAAAAAAAGTAAAGATGACTGCCATGCCCGAAATGGTGAGCATGTTCAATGGGATGGGTGGTGCCTGTGCGGCGTTGATCTCTGTAGTGGAGTTTAATCATCTCTCCAAAGAAATCGCCGAAGGAGTTGTAAGTGCAGATGCTGTGCAGCCAACTGTTTTAATTATTGTTCTAGGATTGATTATCGGCTCCGTTTCATTTGCCGGCAGCATGATTGCCTGGGGAAAACTAAATGGTAAAGTAAAAGACCTGAGTTTTACCGGTCAGAATATTTTAAACCTGTTGGTACTTGCCATAACCATTGCTGCAGGCGCTTACCTGGTGTACGATCCTGCACAACATTTTTTACTATATGTTATTTTAGGTTTAGCACTCATCTACGGAATCTTTTTTGTTATGCCCATCGGTGGTGCCGATATGCCTGTTGTTATTTCTTTACTTAATTCATTTACCGGTGTGGCTGCGGCCTGCGGCGGATTTTTATACGATAACAAAGTAATGCTCACCGGCGGTATATTGGTTGGTGCAGCCGGTACGCTGCTTACCATACTCATGTGCAAGGCCATGAACCGCTCCCTGCAAAATGTATTGATCGGTTCTTTTGGCGGTAACAAAACTGCTGCCGCAACAGGTGGTACAGACCAGGGCCATTATAAAGAAATAAGCCTGGCCGATGCAGCCATGGTTATGAGTTATGCCAACAAAGTAATGATAGTGCCGGGTTATGGTTTGGCCGTAGCGCAGGCACAACATGTTTGTCATGAGTTGGAAAAAATACTTTTGGAAAAAGGCGTGGAAGTTAAATACGCCATACACCCCGTTGCCGGCCGAATGCCCGGACACATGAATGTACTCCTCGCCGAAGCAGATGTTAGCTACGAAAAACTGATGGAGATGGAAGACGCCAACGACGAATTTAAAACCTGCGATGTGGTACTCATCCTTGGTGCCAATGATGTGGTTAACCCGGCCGCAAAAAATGATCCCGCCTCACCCATATACGGTATGCCCATACTGGAAGTTGAATTTGCCAAAACCGTTATTGTAAACAAGCGTAGTATGAAACCCGGTTACGCCGGTATCGAAAACGATCTCTTCTTTCAACCCAAAACAAGTATGTTGTTTGGCGATGCGAAGAAGGTGTTGCAGGATTTGTGTGCGGAAGTGAAAGCGGTTTAAAAACCCCCTCCGGCCCCTGAAGGGGGAACTTTGGAGCATTAGGATTTTAGCAGTTTTTACTTCTTTAATCAGTGAGTTTTTTTAATACCGGCTTTTTCTTTTCATGGCATCATCGTGGAGCCTGTGCCGAGCGAAGCCGAAGCATCACTCACTTGTACCGCATACCATTATTGAGCTTTAATTTCAGCGTAGCAATTCGCCTAGTGGCGAATTCTTTGGATAGCTTTAGTTTGGCAAAAGCCAAATGCTTACCTAATATTTTATTATCTTCATTTTGACATTTACACAGAATGAAACTTGACAGGTATCAATTAAAGGCAGGACTTAACCTTACTACTTTTGAATTTTTAAGCGAAGGGAGTAAAGGAAGTATTATCAAGATCATACAATTTCAGCAAATGAATTTACCCAACCTGTATAATCTTGCTTTCGGCGATTTAAATTCGGTAACCGGAAAATTTGATGACAAAGTAATTACTGATAATGGCGACAGTGAAAAAGTATTGGCAACTGTTGTTGCTGCTGTTTATGCATTTACTGCACAATACCGTGATGCATGGGTGTATGCCACGGGAAGTAATGCTGCAAGAACAAGATTATACAGAATCGGCATTAATAAATATTTTGAGATAGTAAAGGACGATTTTGATATTATGGGTGAGCAGCACAGTGAGTGGGATTGGTATGATAAAGGAAAAGACTACCAGGCATTTGCTGTTCATCTTAAAAAACAGTAAATTTGGATTATGAAAACAATGCTTGAAATAAATAAAAATAAAATTCCTGCCGTTCGCATTGACCGTGAGCTTGATAAGTATGATAACGTTGTACTTTTTCCTGATAAATTGGCAAAAGCAAATGAACAACTCAAAAAATCCGGTTTCCCCAAAGCCTTAGTGAAAAAGCAAAGCCGATGAGGTTTCCCCATATATTATTGTGCTATATTTACTGCAAAACCGTAGTAAATGAAACATATTCTCTCTATTCTGCTATTAGCTTTTATCTCTTTTAATTGCCAAAGAAATGCCCCCGATCCGGTACCACTTTTACCATCAGTTACTACTGTTCCCACAACTTCTGTAACTGCTAATACTGCATTAGCCGGTGGTAATGCTGCTGCCGGCAGAGGGCCATCAATAACTGCCCGTGGTGTTTGTTGGGGCACTGCAACCAATCCATCCATCACCGGCAACCACACTGTTGACGGTAGCGGTGCCGGCATATTTGCAAGCCCCATAACCGGCCTTGCCGCAAACACTACTTATTATGTACGGGCTTATGCTACCAACATTGTAGGTACTGTTTATGGTAATGAAACAAGTTTTACCACTACCACATCTACCACTGCATTGCCCACTGTTACCACCACCGCAATAACGGCTGTAACCATAGCAACTGCTGCAGGCGGCGGTAATGTAACTGCCGATGGTAACGCAGCCGTAACAGCCCGTGGCGTTTGCTGGGCCACCAGTGCAAACCCAACAACGGCTTTAGCAACAAAAACAATTGATGGCACCGGCACTGGCATTTTTGCAAGTGCAATAACCGGTTTAACTGCTGCAACGCTGTATCATGTACGTGCCTATGCAACAAACAGTGTGGGTACATCTTACGGTGGCGACTCTGTTTTTACCACCGCAGCAACCACCACCATACCAACCATTACAACAACAGCCATAACTGCCATAACAAATACCACCGCAACAAGTGGCGGTAACATAGCAACCGATGGTGGTGCACCCGTAACCGCCCGTGGTGTTTGCTGGAGTACCACTGCAAACCCCACCATTGTGTTACCAACCAAAACAACCGATGGCACCGGCATTGGTACATTTACCAGTGCCATAACCGGCCTTACAGCAGCAACTTTATACCATGTACGTGCTTATGCAACCAATAGTGTGGGTACTGCTTATGGTAATGATGTAAGTTTTACAACTACTTCATCAACACCGGATGTGTATGTGGCGGTAACCGAATTTGGAGCAACAAATTACATTGCAAAAATTTTCAAAAACGGCGTTCCCACTTCACTAACTAACGGAGCCAATGATGCAAATGCTAGTTCTGTTTTCGTTTCTGGTACAGATGTGTATGTTGCAGGTTGGGATATTGATGGTTCAAATAACTATCCTGGTTTTTGGAAAAATGGCATCGTAAGTACATTACCGACTCCTTGCGGAGGCGATGGGATTTCTGTTTTTGTCGCCGGTACTGATGTATATGTAGCTGGCACAGGTTCTAACTGCACCACAAATAATAAAGCAATCGTTTGGAAAAATAATACCCCCACATACTTAACTAATGGAACCTTTTCTTCAGACGCGAATTCTGTTTTTGTTTCTGGTACCGATGTTTATGTGTCTGGATGGGAAGAAATAAACTCTTCAACTGTAATTGCAAAGGTTTGGAAAAATGGAGTTGCGACGAATTTGAATAGCGGTTCTGTTGCTTTCGTGTATTCAGTTTTTGTCTCTGGTGCTGATGTATATGTTGCCGGGGCAGAAGACAACGGTCCTGTTGGGTATATTGCCAAGATCTGGAAAAATGGTATTGCAATACCGCTTACAAACGGATCGAATGATGCAGCAGCCTTTTCGGTTTTTGTTTCTGGAACCGATGTATATGCGGCAGGCAATGAATTTAATGGTACAAAATATGTCGCTAAAGTGTGGAAAAACGGTGTTGCCATTGCCTTAACAAATGGCACTAACGATGCAGAGGCTCATTCAGTTTTTGTATTTGGTACAGATTTATATGTAGCAGGGTACGAAAATAACGGCACAAAAGATGTTGCCAAAATCTGGAAAAACGGTGTTGTTACTGCGTTAACGAATGGTACTTCTGATGCTTTCGCTAACTCAGTTTTCGTAAAATAATCTCCCCACATACTCTTTCAAAAAGGTTCGTCTCACCCACGAACTTTTTTTATTTTCATCAACCCAACCCACAAATATTTTTGTAGTAATTCGCCGCAAGGCAAATTGATATATTTATAAAACAATAGCAACGTCTGCAAAAAAAGTCTTCATTTTACAATTCTGGATACTTTCTTGTTACTGCCAAACCTGTGGCAGTAGGAAAAAATGTTTAACTTTACTACTAAATGAGACAACGCCTTTACATTGATACTTCTGTTATTGGAGGGTATTATGATGATGAGTTTGAAGAGCATACGAAGCTTTTATTTGAGAGAATCCGGCACAAAGATTTTGATATTTATTTTTCGGAGGTTAATGAAACTGAATTGATACTGGCGCCACAGGAAGTTCAGGATGTAAAGCTTTTGATACCGGCAGATTGTTACAAGTATCTGGAGTTAAATGATGAAGCAAAACAATTAGCCGAAACGTATATTAGTGAGAAAGCATTGGGGAAAGCAAGCCTCAATGATGCGTATCACATTGCAATTGCATCTGTAAACAGGCTTGATTGTTTAGTAAGCTGGAACTTTAAACGCATTGTAAACTTTGACAAAATAAAATTATTTAACTCAATCAACATGAAATTGGGTTATCCATTGATTGACATTAGAACACCCTTAGAATTTTTAAAAGATGAAAACGATTATTGAAAAAAAATTTGATACAGTAAAATTCTTTAGAGCAATTAAAGAAAAACTGGCCGCTAAAATGGCTGGGATGACTTTGGAGCAACAAAAGTTTTTTTTACAACAGGTACGGGAAGGGAAAATAAAAATTTCCTGACGGATAACCCGCCAAGAAGATTTTAAAGACTATGGTGTGTGATTATACACTATTAGACATTCGTTCACCAAAAGAAATTGTAAACAATGAAGACGAAGATTAAAACAGAAAAGACTTTTGATACAGTAAAGGTGTTTAGAGAAATAAAAGAAAAAATAGCAAAAGAAACTGAAAAAATGACCTTTGCAGAATTTAAAGGATATCTGAATAAAAATAGATTAAACACTTCAAAATAAATACTGCCTGCATTCAGATTAAGCTTTGCCCTACGAACTTTTTTTATTTTCATCAACTTAGCCCACAAATATTTTTGTAGCAATTCGCCGCAAGGCAAATTCTTAAATACGTACTCAGTAAGTTTAAAAAATATCTTAAATTTGAGTTCGAAACATACCTAATTATGGATAATATTCTTTTATATACCAAACTCTCAAAGCTGCCAGACAATATGAAGTCGGAGGTTTCGAATTTTATTGATTTTTTGCTAAACAAAAATAAAAAGCCTTCAAAAAATAAAGCAAAATTCGGCAGTGCCAAAGGCATGTTTAAAATGAATAAGAATTTTGACGACCCGATAGAAGATTTTAAAGACTATCAATAACAATGAATTACTTACTTGACACGCATGCACTTATCTGGTTTCTAAATGGAGATAAGTTATTTTCTAACAAGGCCAGAAAGGCTATTGAAGCTGATAGTGCCATCAATTTGTAAGTATTGCCAGTTTATGGGAAATAGCTATAAAGTTAAGTTTGGGGAGGCTGGAAATAAAGTTTCCTTTTGAAACAATCAGTAAAGAATTTGAAAAAAATAATTTTCAACTGCTTCCAATAACTTTTAATAATACTTTAATGCTATCAAGCCTGCCGCTACATCACAGAAATCCTTTTGACAGAATACTAATTTGCCAGTCCATCACAAATGATTTTACCCTGATTTCAAAAGACAAAGAATTTGCCGGGTATAAGTTAAAATTACTTTGGTAAGTTTTATCGCCAGTAAAATTCAAACAGATTCGTATCACCCACGAACCTTTCTTATTTTAATCAGCCCAACCCACAAACATTTTTTATCAATTCGCCGCAAGGGGAGTTCCTACAGCATTCCTTAAAATTTGTTATATTTGAATTATGAAAACATTGACGCTTAATGTACCAGATAACCTGGATGTAGATAATAAAGAGCTTGCCATGCTTGTTGCAACCAGCTTGTATCAGCAGGGTAAACTTTCGCTCGGGCAGGCTGCAGAAGTTGCCGGTTTATCAAAACGCACATTTGCCGAATTGCTAAGCAAATTCAATGTATCCATATTTAATTTCCCCGCATCAGATCTTTCAAGCGATGTAGCCAATGCCTAAAATAATTATTTCAGATACTAGTTGTTTTATCATCCTCACAAATATTGGTGAGCTTGAACTGTTACATAAAGTTTATGACCAGGTTGCAACCACAATTGATATTGCTGTAGAATTTGGTGAGCCGTTACCGGAATGGATTGAAATTATGCCTGTGGCAGATAAATATCGGCAGCAACTTTTAGAAATGCAGATTGATAAAGGCGAATCGAGTGCAATTGCATTGGCACTTGAAACGCCGGACAGTACAGTAATTTTAGATGATTATAAAGCCCGGAAAATAGCAGCACAACTTAAAATAAATTACACCGGAACAATTGGTGTAATAATAAAAGCAAAGCTTAAAGGAATCATTCCGTCTATTAAACCATTACTTGAAAAAATAAAACAAACCGACTTTCGATTGTCTGCCGAAATTGAAATACAGGCTTTGAAAGAAGCTGATGAATAACCTTTTTTATTTTCATGAACCCAATCCACAAATATTTTTGTAGCAATTCGCCGCAAGGCAAATCCCTAATTGCTTTTTTTGCACGCTGATAACATTTTATTGAATTTATCAGGTAGCTTTATGTAACAATATTTTAATTATGAGTAAGGAAATATTACGTAAAAAAATTCATACCCTGGTAGATGATATTGAGGATGAAAGTGCTTTACAGATGCTTATGGAAGATGCAGCCGTTTATTCTAACCATAATATAGAAGCACCCGACAATTTAACATCAGCACAATGGGCTGTTATTGAGCAGGCACGTGAGCAAATAAAAAACGGGCAATTTAAAACTTCCGAATCTGTAAAAGAACATTTTGCACAATGGCTTGCCAGGTAATTATTTCAGATGAAGTATTCAGTGCCTTAAATGCAGTGGTACTTTATCCCGAAAACAGATGGTCGAAAAAGGAGGCCATAAATTTTCTAACAATTTTTTATGAAAAGGTAGATACGATCGCCAAAAATCCTTCTGTTGGCCGTAAAACAATTAAAAATCCCGCTATAAGAAAAATACTGATTACCAAACACAACATGCTGTATTACGAAGTAACAGGCAAGCAGTTAGCTTTGCTTAGTATTTTTTTTATGGCTCAAAATCCTGAAAAAAATAAACTTGAATAACCTGTTACACGCTGCTTACTTTGTGGTTTTTGCTTCAGTTTAAGCGGTGTTTATAGGTTCGTATCACCCACGAACCTTTTTTATTTTCATCAACCCAACCCACAAATATTTTTTGTATAAATCCGCCGCAAGGCAAATCAATCCCAAAAAAATATCAATCGGGGTATTGCATATTTTATTTTTTCGTTTTATATTAGCGTATGTTTATGATGTGATAGTTTAAATGTTTTAAGTTTACGAAAGAGCCGGGTTTGGTACACCCGGCTTCTTTTAAATCCTCTCAAAAAATCCGTTATCCTCTTTCAAAAAAACCGCTGTTCAGGCATATACATACATGTTAAAATTGCAGTAAGGCGGGGTAAATAAGCTGCCTTACGCTGTAGTATATGTTTACTGGGTTTAAAATATCAATTTTAAAAGGCATTGTTTGCCCCCTTGCGTTAGCAGGCGGGCAGGCTATTCATTTTTTTGCCCACCAGTGCACATTTTTATCTAATTCAGCCTTGTTTTCGATGGTTTTATTAGCTCTACATGCTCACGGAGCAGTAAAGCTGCCGTCTTTATACCTCCGTGAGGCTCACGGAACAGTAAAGCTACTGTCTTTATACCTCCGTGATGCTCACGGAGCAGTAAAGCTGCTGTCTTTATACATCCGTGAGGCTCACGGAGCAGTAAAGCTACCGTCTTTATACCTCCGTGAGGCTCACGGAGCAGTTAATACAGTTTGTATAATAATCCTTGCCCGCCACAGCATGCACCCTCCCTGATGGTGCCCATACAAAACCATTGTTCAACATAAATAAAATTTCAAACTAAATAAAACTCAACATTATGAAAGTAAATAAATTTCAATACGCACCCGATGCAGATGCAACCGGGGCAGCCAGTGGCGATGGTAAAAAACCTGTACCAACCAAAAGCATTCCCCAGGCCGATATAGATTTTATGGATGTATCTAAAACTATAGGCCAAAACTGGGAGGCCAACCCCAACATTACCTTGTTATGGAAAAAAGAAGGCGAATTTAATGCTGATGTGCAGGCTTATGCAGCAAGCCTTACGGGCCGCATAGATACCGGTGCCCTGCGCCCCGGCCAAACACTTACCCTTATGCAGTTAGACCAGCAGATAGATACCGCCGCAGGCGAAGTAAAAACTTATATAGAAGGCAAATATAAAAAGGCAAATGCACCCGCACAGTTTGCCAGGTTTGGCCTGCCTAAAAGCAGCGCAGGCTATATAATGAGCCGCGATCGTAATAACCGCAACAGCGCCCTTGACCAGATGATAAAAAGCATTGCCGACGAAGGTTTTGGCGACAGGGAATTTGGTAACGCCTTCTGGACGGGGATAAAAAAAAGTTACGAAGCCGCCCTGAAACTTGCCAGCAACACCACCGGCGATATAAGCGGCAAAGTAGCCACCAAAAACGAACTGAAAAAAGCCATTACCAAAGTGATGAGTGCTTTAATGTTTGTTTTACGAGGCAACTATCCTGATACGTACAAAGAAATTTACCGCCAATGGGGGTGGAAGAAGGAGAGTTATTAATAAGGCAGTGTTGGTACTTCCGGAGTTTTTAAAAACTCCGGAAGTTTTTTTGTTGAGCGGGCATTACCTCATTGGTCATCATTGTGGAGCCTGTGCTGAGCGAAGGCGAAGTATCACTCACTTGTACGGCATACCTTTATTGAGCATGGAGCGAAGTAGAAATGTTAGCGAAGCGGAGAAATTGATTTTATTAACTATTTTGCATTTACGCAATATGCTTTGTATAAAAAAGGATTGATAATGAATGGAGATTTATACAAGGAGGGGCGTAAATGAAAATGTTGTACGATATAAAACACTAAAATGGACGAACTTCAAAATTATTCAACGCTTTATCCAGACATTCCTTTTGAAATAATTTCATTCTTTTCAAAAAATGAACCCATAGATAATAAAATAGTACCAAAAAAGGTTATGCAATTTTGCACTTTTTATCAAAAGAAATATCCAACTAAAGCATTTCCTCAGCCTAGAATCATTGCGAAAATTTGCGATGTATTCTGCGAAAATCAGCAATTGTCTGTTGTACATAGAGGCGGCATAGACGGGACAGATAATAGTTATTACGGTATCTTAAGAGACAATACAATAATTGAAACCCCATTTCTAGAATTCTATTTCAAAAAGAAATTAAACTACATTGTTTACGGGTTCAAACATATTTATCAAGACTACAAGCAATATGTTTTGCCTGTTGAGTATACAGACAACATGGGAAATAAATCATTAGGAACTTGTTTTCTGTATGACAATGGAATCTTAACTGCAAGACATTGTATTGAAGGTGCTAGTCAAATTTCAATTCAAGGATTTACCAAGGAAGAATTAGCTAAATCCAAGTTTGAAGTTCACGAAAACAAATTAATGGACTTACTCTATATTAGACTTTTTACACGACCAACAGAATCAATAATGTTTAGTCAAAAAGCTGAAATTTTAGATGAGGTTATGACATTAGGTTATCCCAAGATAGCAGGTTATCATAATTTTATGACTGCGGAAAATGCAACGGTTTCAGCAAGATTTACAACCTCATTAGGGCAGATTGTTTCTAATGCCGAAGATATTTGGATTAGAGAAAAACTCTTCCTAGTTTCTGCAAAAATAAAAGGTGGAAATAGCGGTGGACCAGTTGTAGCAAAAAATGGTTATGTAGTTGGAGTTTCTGTAAATTTATCGACGGGAGAAGGCGATTATGACGATTTGGGATATGGAACAGTTATTCCTATTGAATTCGCTGAAAGCTTAATTAACAATGAAACAAAAAATTATTTAGACATAAATAATATTGAGTTTGTTGACTTCGACTAATTTATATCGTACAACATTAAGAACAATAGCCGAAAGTCCCCACGCAAAAAGCCCCCATTCAAATGATGTTGACGGGGGCTTTTCTTTTCAGGCGGGTCTCTGCACGGGTTTTTGCGATGGCCTGCAGGACTCGACGTACTACCTTTTACTGTATTAAACAAAAAATTTCAGGGCTGAGAAAATTAAAATTTTCTCAGCCCTGAAATAATTACAATTATCAATATTTTAATTAAAACTTGCCGGCAAAAGTGCCGCTGGTTACCGAAAGTGTTGTTGCGCCATTTACATCTTTAACCACACAGCTAAAAGTACCTTCAATCTCTGTAGAGGTAAGTTTTGTAATGGTGCAGGTACCTGTTTGAAAACCATAAGTTATACCCTGAGTGGCGCCACTTGAGCTGGTTAGCGTTAATGTAGGTAAAATGGTTGCATTGTTGGGCAACGAAAAATCGGCAACCAGGTTACCGCTTGCTGTGCTTGCAGTTGCAGGCAACACAAAAAACAAAGAACAAATACGTGCATTAACACCCACCACTTCGCTGGCAGATAAGGTAACATTGCGCAATGGCGCGTTGGTAAGGCTTTGGGCGCTGGTCAGGGGTGTATTGCTGGCCGAAAAAGAAGTACCACCTGCAAAACTTCCTGTGTTGCTGAAAGACATAGAAGACTTGCCTGCATTCAGGCTGCCAGATCTTGCTGCGGGAGTTGGATCATCAGATTTTTTACAGGAAGATGTAATTGATAAAAAGGCTAATGCCATCATAACAGGGAACGAAAATAATTTTTTCATTTTTTTTGAGTTTTAGTTTAATAAAAATCAAAAGTATCTTTAATGATGATGTGTTGTAACTATTCAGTTCCTAAATTAGCGATAAGTGTTAGCGCAGCCAAAATATTTTGTCCGGCTTTAATGGTCGTGTCTATGATAGACCTTAGTGTAACAAAATCATCTGCACCCTTAGGTGTTTTAAATTGACCGGATA
>JBBRCM010000020.1:0-37097 GCA_038204855.1 Chitinophagales bacterium | reverse complement strand
GTGGCTTGTTGTGTTTCTGCTGGCTGCCAATTTGCTTTGAACTACAGCATTTGTAAGATGAGCAGCAATTTGTAGTGAACGCATATCTCAAATTTTAGAAATCCAAGATACAACTAATTATTTATATTAGTATAATTGATGACGGTTTATTATCAATCCCCATTCTAAAAAAAACTTCCCTGAGTGTATATAGCTTTCTAACCTCTCTTGGCCCTGCTAACTCAAAAGTGTGTTCTATCCTGTTCATTTTATAATATTCATCATTAAGGTGCTTATATATCTCTTTCTCGTCCGAATAACCCCATGCTGAATTTGTAACAGAAGTATCTATTGAAATACTTATTAAACTTGTACGCTTTTTGTCTTCCTTTATTTCAAAATCACCCTCAATAGGTTTATCATTTAAAAAATCTTCATACATGCGATAAATTCCTTTTTTGGGTGAGGCGGTTTTAAGAATAGGGTAAACATATTTATCTTTCATTGAGTCGGTAAGCAATTCTGCAGCATAATACTGGTTAGTGATTGAGGTTTGAATCAATTTCTCACAAGCTGAAAGTGATGCTATCAGCGTTTCTCTTAAAAGGTCTTCAGAAACTTTTCCTATCCATTTACGGATGCTTACAATTGTATCAAGTTTACCCAGGTATTTTATTTTTTTATCTTTTAGAAAATAATAGTCTGCATTAAAATTGCAAAAACTCACATACCCTTTATCATCTCTAAAAACTCCATCAGCCTTAGTTGACTTTATAATTATTTGCGACATCCAAAAATGATTAATGTAAATAACAATATGCCCGGCATCAACTGAAGATTTAAATGAAGTTGGCAATTTTGAGTTTAAATAATTCATATCCTGTTTTGGAAAAATAAAATTATAAAAAGAATTGCCCTCACCCATCCTTATAAATCCAAGTTTGCTTTTGTCTGCCCTTGAATCTGAAAATTCAACAGGGTAATTAAAGTCAATGCTGTCAAACCATTTTTTCTTTACCTCAATTTGATAGGCTTTAAATTGTGCTGAATTAAAATTATCCTTCGTTAAAATCTGGTGTATTTGACAATTTGCGATAAAATTTGCGGAGAATAATAAAAAAGGCTGGTAAAAATATTCTTTTCATAAAAACGAATTAATTTAAAAAGTAAGATAAAGATTTTTCAACAAAAACCTCCACCCAAATTTCCTCCACCCAAATATTCATCCTATCTTTACACGACCTCCAAGATTTATTCCCAAACTCTTCTGGTCATATTTATTAACGGCAACGCTCCCCAAAAAATAAGGGAAGGGTTGGCAAAATATTTTTTATGGCTAAGTACATTTTTGTAACCGGCGGTGTTACTTCCTCATTAGGTAAGGGCATTATTGCGGCTTCTCTTGCAAAATTGTTGCAGGCAAGAGGTTTAAAAGTAACCATACAAAAATTTGACCCTTACATCAACATTGACCCCGGCACTTTAAACCCTTACGAACATGGCGAATGCTTTGTTACCGATGATGGTGCAGAAACCGACCTGGATCTTGGCCATTACGAACGCTTTTTAAACATCCCAACTTCGCAGGCAAATAATGTTACCACGGGCCGCATTTACCAAACAGTAATAAATAAAGAAAGAGCTGGCGATTATAAGGGGAAAACTGTCCAGGTAATTCCGCACATAACAGACGAAATAAAAGACCGTATGTTGCTGTTGGGCAAGGACGGAAAATATGATATTGTAATTACAGAAATTGGCGGCACCGTCGGCGACATTGAGAGTTTACCATTTGTTGAAGCAGTACGCCAGATACAATGGGAACTGCCCGAAGAAGACTGTATGGTAGTGCATCTTACACTTATCCCCTATTTAAAAGCGGCTAAAGAATTAAAGACAAAACCCACCCAACACAGTGTACGTTTGCTAAGCCAGGAAGGTGTTCATCCAAACGTAATTGTTTGCCGTACAGAGCATCCGTTAAATGATGAACTGAAGAAAAAAATTGCCCTGTTCTGCAATGTAAAACCTAATGCTGTTATTGAGGCCATGGATGCCAGCACCATCTACGAAGTGCCGCTGAAAATGCTGCAGGAAGGCCTGGATGTAATTGTGTTGAAAAAATTACAGATTAACGGTTATGCCGCACCCGAATTAACCAAGTGGCGTGCATTTTTAGAAAAACTGAAATACCCGCAGAGCAAAGTTAAGATTGGCCTGATTGGAAAATATATTGAACTGCAGGATGCTTATAAATCTATCCTGGAATCTTTTATACATGCAGGTGCCATCAATGAGTGCAAAGTGCAGATTGTAAATGTGCACAGCGAATTTATTACAGATGAAAACGTGCAGGAAAAGCTGAAAGACCTGGATGGATTGCTGGTAGCACCGGGCTTTGGCAACCGTGGTGTGGAAGGAAAAATTATTGCCGTTAAATATGCACGGGAAAATAAACTTCCATTCTTTGGTATTTGTTTGGGCATGCAGATGGCCGTAATTGAATATGCAAGGAACGTGCTCGGCTGGGCCGATGCACACTCAACCGAAATGGATAAGACAACTGCCTACCCTGTAATTGACCTGATGGAAGAACAAAAAAATATTGTGAACCTTGGTGGCACTATGCGCCTTGGTGCATACCCCTGCGAAATAGAGAAAGGCAGTCTTGCGTACAATATATACGGCACTACCGAAATAAGTGAGCGTCACCGCCACCGCTGGGAGTTTAATAATAAATACATAGCCGATTTTGAAAGCGCTGGCTTAATACCAAGTGGCAAAAACCCTGCAACCGGTTTAGTTGAAATTGTGGAGTTGAAAGATCATCCGTTTTTTATTGGTGTGCAATATCACCCCGAACTGAAAAGCACGGTAGAAAACCCACAACCTATATTTGTACACTTTATAAAAGCAGCCAAGGCTTTTGCTGATAAAAGAGATGCGGTAAAAAATCCGTTATTGCAGAGTGAGATGATATAAAACTCCCTCCGCCCCCTGAAGGGGGAACTATGGAGGAGAATGAATATAAGATTATGTATTGTTTTTTTTGGGACAAGCTTCAGTAATTCTATTTAACATCTTTGTGTCACTCACTTGTACCGCATACCTTTGTGCATCCCATTAAATTTAAACCATTTTTTTAAAATAATTCCAGCCCAAACATTGCAAAATAAATTCTCTTTAAAATATTATACTGCTGCTAACTCCCCCATTGGGGGGTCAGGGGGGCTTGGGATTGTTAAACTTTCAATGGACGAACTCAACCGCAAGACGGTGGAGGAATTTAAGCAGTCTGATAAGACCCCGTTGATTGCTGTGCTGGAAAATATCCGCAGTGCCTATAATGTGGGAAGTGTGTTTCGTACCGCCGATGCATTTTTGTTGGAAGCCATTTACATCACCGGTTACACCTGCGTTCCTCCACATAAAGAAATAAAAAAAACAGCACTTGGTGCTGAAGATAGTGTTGAGTGGAAACATTTTGCCAATGCCACCGAAGCCATAAAAACGTTAAAAGAAAATGGCTATAAAGTGTATGCAGTTGAACAGGCAGTAAACAGCACCATGCTGCAAAAACTTCAATTTAAAACGGATGAAAAAATTGCCGTTATTTTTGGCAACGAAATAACAGGTGTTGAGCAGGATACCATTTTGCAATGCGATGGATGTATTGAAATACCGCAACTCGGGATGAAACATTCATTAAACATTGCAACGGCTGCAGGTGTTGTGTTATGGGAAATAATCAGAAAAAAATTATAAAAAATATCTTACTTTTATAGAATGGAAACAATAATAGCAAATCCGAAAAATAAAGCTGAGTCCAAAGCTATAATTACTTTTTTAAAATCGCTTAAAGTAGATGTGGAGGTTTATGAAAAACCAACTAAAAAAGATATTTTAAAAAGCATTGAACAGGGAGCAAAAGAAGCTAAAATGTATATTGACGGAAAAATTAAATTACAAAATGCATTTGACCTGATAAATGACTTATAGTATTACAACCACTCCCGAGTTTTCAAAAGAAATAAAACGGCTCAATAAGAAATATCCATCTCTTAAAAATGAATATATCCTGCTGCTGCATTCTTTATTAAATGAACCTTTTCAGGGAACATCTTTAGGTAACAATATATTTAAAATCCGGCTGGCTATTAAAAGTAAAAGCGCAGGAAAAAGAGGTGGGCAAGGGTTATAACTTTTGTACGGGTTCTGGAAAATGAAATATTGTTGATTAGTATTTATGATAAAGCGGATCAGGAAAATATGACCTCAAACGATATAAATGAACGGATTAAAAAAAATCTGTTTTAGCCTCCTTTTATACAATTTAAAACACCTTACAAATTTGTTTTCGCATTTTATTTATTAAAGAAATTTACAAATGCTCTCTTTCAAAAATTATCTCTCTCTTGTAAAATTTTCGCATACCATTTTTGCAATGCCCTTTGCATTGATTGGATTTTTTTTGGCAGAGCGTTGGGAACCAATTCAACACATAAATGAGGAAGCTGCGAAAACTCATAGTTCCTGGTCTATCTATATCAAATTTCCATGGACAACATTTTTTTTAATTATCCTCTGCATGATCTTCGCCCGTTCGGCCGCCATGGCTTTCAACCGCTGGCTTGATAAAAATTTTGATGCAAAAAATCCTCGTACTGCCATCAGGGAAATCCCATCAGGCGTTATCAAATCGAACAATGCTCTCTTGTTTGTAATTATTAATTGCATATTATTTATCACCAGCACTTTCTTCATCAATAAAATATGTTTCTATTTATCGCCGGTAGCATTGTTTGTAGTATTGTTTTACAGTTATACCAAACGCTTTACTGCATTATGTCATTTGGTGTTAGGCGTGGGTTTAAGTCTTGCTCCTATTGGTGCTTATCTTGCAGTAACCGGTAAGTTTGCATTGCTGCCAATTCTGTTTTCTTTCACCGTTTTATTTTGGGTAAGTGGTTTCGATATTATTTATGCACTGCAGGATGAAGAGTTTGATAAAAACAACCAACTACATTCAATACCGGCAGCTTTGGGCAAATCAAAAGCATTGATGGTTTCTAACCTGCTGCACGTCCTTTCTGCAGCCTGTGTTATCAGCGCCGGGGTTTATGGCCATTTTGGATTGTGGTACTGGATTGGTGTAGTTTTTTTTTGTGGCCTGTTAATTTATCAGCATATATTGGTAAAACCAAACAATCTCAGCAAAGTAAATCTGGCTTTCTTTACAACCAATGGCATTGCATCAGTTGTTTTCGCCATCTTTGTAATTCTGGATTTATTTTTAAACCAATAAAACACAATGTTCTCCATCTCCTCCCCCTTGGGGGAGATAGAGGGTACCGGGTATGGCACGAATTCTCTCCATAGATTACGGCGGCAAAAGAACCGGCCTGGCAGTTACCGATCCTTTACAGATCATTGCTACAGGTTTGGAAACCATCGAATCCCGGGAACTCATCCCCTGGTTAAAAAAATATCTGTTGCAGGAAGATGTTGAACTAATCATCATCGGCCTGCCCAAAAACTGGGATGAATCTGATACGCATGGCACTCCCTTGGTAGAAGCTGCCATCAAAAAAATACAAAAAGAATTTCCGGCAATGCCGCTTAAAACGGTTGATGAGCGCTATTCTTCTAAAATGGCAAAAGATGCCATGCTGGAAATGGGCATGAAGAAAAAAGACCGGCGTGTTAAAGGTAATGTTGATGTTATTGCAGCCACAATAATTTTGCAGGAATATCTGAATACATTGTAGATTGATGATTTTAGATTTTAGATTGCCTGAGTAGAATGATAATCCTAAATTTGCAATTAAATCTAAAATCGCAAATCTAAAATCTAAAATTGAATGATTCTTCCTATAGTAGCTTATGGTTCTCCTGTTTTAAGAAAGGTTTGCGACGAAATAACTCCCGATTACCCGGGGTTGGATAAACTGATTGCAGATATGTGGGAGACCATGTACAAAAGTAACGGCGTTGGTTTGGCTGCGCCTCAGATAAATGTGCCTGTTCGCCTTTTTGTGATGGATAGTGAGCAGATTTTTGAAAACCAGGAAGAAGATGAAAAAGACGATTACCCGGATGCCCCCGGCTTTAAAGGAGTGTTCATCAATGCCCATATTACAGTACTTAACGGCAAGGAATGGGCCTATAACGAAGGTTGCCTGAGTATTCCTAAAATAAGGGAGGATGTAATGCGTAGCGAAGAAGTAACATTGGAATTTGAGGACGAAAATTTCGAGACTCAAACCAAAACCTTTAACGGAATTACCGCCAGGGTTATCCTGCACGAATATGACCATATTGAGGGAAAACTGTTTATAGACTACCTGAAACCACTGAAGCGAAAACTGCTAAAACGCAAACTGGATGACATTTCCAAAGGAAAAACGAAGGTAGATTACCGAATGGTTTTCCCAAAATAACACCCTAGTCCGTTAACCTTACAACTGAATTACTTTGTTTACAATCAAAATATATTCCGGTTACTAAACTATTGATATTGGCTTAAATATCCACAAATAATATTTTTTTTTAAATACTCGCTTTAAGGTATTGCACATTTCAATATTATCCCCTAATTTAGTATCCTTAATTAACTGCTATTTTCACTTTTAAACATCGCTTATGAGAAAAGTACGACTATTCTTCTTTTCGGTTGCTTTCTTTTTCTCTCTCGGTTCGTTTGCACAAAGTATTAGTCCCGCAACATTAAACGCAACAGGTGGTACCTACATTTTCAGTTACTATCGCGTTGAGTGGAGTTTTGGCGAGTCAATGGCTATCAGTACCATGACTGACGCCAATTCCAATGTTTTCGTTACTAATGGTATTCTGCAACCAAACACCCACAATCCGGCTACTGTTAACAATAACACGGCGTGGGACAGAGATGAGATCAGGATACTACCGAATCCCACACAAAACGTAATTGAAATTGATTTCTTCACTAAACAAAAAGGTAAGGTCATCATGAATCTTTTCGACGAGTCAGGAAGATACGTGGGAACCAAACAGTTTGATTATTTTGGCAATGGCAGCATCCAGAGATGGGACCTCAGCCAATATGCATCAGGCATGTACCTGCTAAATATTCAATTACAACCAACGGGAACATCTGTTGCTAAAAAAGGCTCATTTAAAGTGATTAAAATCAAATAGCCCTTTTAAATAACCGATTCTACTAAAACAAAAAACTAAAACTAAATAACACATGAAAAAGATTTTATTAACAATAACAGCTTTTTTGGTTACGTTATTAGCTGTTGCACAGTCGCCCAACCTGTTGAACTATCAGGGTGTGGCCCGCAATGCAGTTGGTAATGTAATACCCAGCCAGCCTATTGGTTTGCGCTTGAGCATTTTAAGTGGTGGCCCCACGGGCACGCCTGTTTATACTGAAACCAGAAATGTAACCACCAATGCATTTGGCTTATTTAATGTACAGGTAGGTAGCCCTGGAGCTATTACCAGTACCGGTACTATTGCCGGCATTAACTGGACAGCTTTTGGCGCCGGAAGCGGAACCAAATTTTTACAGGTAGAAATTGATCCCATTGGCGGAACAAACTATTTTAATGTGGGTTCTACGCAATTAGTTAGCGTACCTTATGCGCTGTACGCTGCAGGTGCTGCTCCAGTTGGCCCGGCCGGTGGAGATTTAACAGGTACGTATCCTAACCCGCAAATTTTATTTCCTTTAGTAAAAACATTCAGTTTTAATGCGTCCCCGCTTATTGGTATGACGAATTCTTCGGCTACCGGTACAACAGGAGCTATACAAGGTGCAAGTGCCAGTAACGATATTAGGGCTGTTGCAATACAGGGAACTATATCTTCTACTACGCCCGGAGATTCTTCTAGTGCTTTAAGAGGTGTAAATAACGGAATTGGCAGTCTTGGATATGGTGTATGGGGTTCTCACGCCGGTAGCGGAAGAGGGGTTAATGGTACATCAGCAAATGGCTTTGGTGTAAATGGCACAAGCACTACAAGTACTGGTGTTAACGGTTCAAGTACAAGTGGCATTGGTGTTGCAGGTACCGGCGCAAGTGCTGCCGGTGTATCTGGCACAAGCACAAGTGGTGCAGGTGTTTTTGGTACGTCCAATACAAGTAATTCAGGTTCTTTTCAAAATACAAATGCTGCAAATACAGCTTCAGCTGTAGTTGGTAACAGTAACGGAAGCGGTGCTTCTGTTGAAGGTACAAATACCGGAACAGGACGTGGTGGTTTCTTCCAGGTGTTGAACGCAGCAAGTACTGCCGATGCGATCCGTGCAGAAACAAACGGTACTGGTGCAAGCTGGGGTATTCATGCTATCAGCAGTGGTACTAACGGCGCTGGTTTATTTCGCCAAACAAATGCAACCAATACTGCTAATAACCTTCAAAGTAACCAGGCTGGTTTAGGCCGTGCTGGTTTATTTAATAGTACCAATGCTGCAAGTACTGCAAACGCAGTTGATGTAAATGTGGCCGGTACAGGATATGCATTAAGGGCCGCAAGTACAAATGCTTCTCCCAAAGCATTACAAACTGCAGGCGGTTTACAATTAACAGGCATTGGTGAAGGTGCTCCAAATCCTCCCAATTCTTTTAAATTACTGGCCGGTAATGCAGCTGGTGATGCAACCTGGCAGCATGCTTCGGCAATAGGTCTTACCAGTGGTTCAGGTACTTTAAACTTTGTACCAAAGTGGACTCCAAACGGAACCACCCTGGGTAACTCACAAATTTTTGATGATGCTACCAACGTAGGTATTGGTACTATTACCCCCGGTGTAAAGCTTCATGTAGAAGCTAATACAGCAGGAGCAGCCGTTCAGATTTTGAGAAATACTAACAACACAGGTTTCTCAAGTGCGTGGTATTTAAGCACTGGTGGTGGAAATATGGGGCATATGGGTTATGGAAATCCAGGATCATTTGCATGGGCAAACCAGATGTTTGCAGGTAGTATAGCTGCAATTCCATTTGTTTTAACTACTTCTGATGCTGAGCGTATGCGTATTACTCCTTCAGGAAATGTAGGTATAGCAACAAATGCTCCACAACATCAATTATCTGTAGGCCCAACAACTGCCGATGCTCAAACTGTAATGGTAAGAGGTTTCGGTGGCGGCCCTGCAAACTGGAAAGGTGGTGCCGCATTTGGTAATACGAATGCAACAGTAATAATGGGAGAATTGAATAATGTGGCTCAATTAGGTGGCCACAATAGTACGCTTGCAGCATGGGCTCCATTAGCAATAAATTCAGTACCTGGTTTTAACGTAGGTATTGGTACTGCTGCTCCTACTTATGCTTTAGATGTTAATCATAACGGATTTACTGGTCTGCATGTAAAGTCTCTTGCTGCTTACTCAGTTATAGATCTGGATGCTGCAAACGGCGATGCCGCCCTGCGTTATCAAAGTGCAGGTACCACCCGCTGGAATGTGCGTAATGCACCAGGCAGTAACGATTACCAGATTTTACGTAACAATAGCTTACCAGTTAATCTGACTATTTTAAATACCAATGGTTATGTAGGTATCACACAAGCCACACCAGCTTACCAATTAGATGTATTACATGCCGGTGGAATTAGCGGTGCGAAAGGTATACGCAGCCAGTCAAGCAGCGACTTTTCTGTTGTTGATATTGATGCTGCTAATGGTGATGCTGCTTTACGTTTTCAAAAAGCAGGTGTGGGCAAATGGAATGTAAGAAATGAGCCAACAACTGATAACTTAGAATTTTACTCCCTTAATAATGGAGCCAGCCGCATGATTATCCAGGATGTTACAGGTAATGTGGGTATAAATCAAAACAATCCAATTGCAAAATTAGATGTAGTAGCAGCAAATGCTGGTATTTTATCTACGGCTACCAGTGGTACCGGTGCAGAAGGTACAACTGCGTCTTTAAGCGCTGGTGGTATTATAGGAAGAAACTTCGCCGGTGGGGAAGCAATTATTGGATTTGTAGGTGCTAATTCAAACGGTGCTGCAGGTGCTGTTGTTGGACGAAATGATGGCACTGGTTATGGTATACATGGTTTCAACACTTCTACAGGTATTGGCGTATATGGCAGAGCAGGCGTTAGTGGTGGTACGGGCAAAGCTGCAAGATTTGAAAATATTAATTCATCAAACGCTTCAAATACGATGGAAGTTGCTACAACCGGAATTGGAACTGGTCTTGATATATCACTGTCAAATGCAGGCGGTAGTGGCAGAGGTATTAATGTAGCAAATGCAGGTGTTGGTCATGGGGTTTATTCTACCTCAGTAGGCACAGGTGTGGAAGGCGTTACAAGCAGTCTTTCCGCTGCGGGTGTTATTGGTCGCAATCCTGTCGGTGAAGCAATTGTCGGGTTTTCATCAGGTGTAGCAGGAGTAGGTGCAGTAGTGGGTAGAAGTGATGGTGCAGGCTACGGTGTAAGAGGTTTTAATACACAAAATGGTATTGGTGTTTTGGGCCAGGCAGGTAATGGTGGTGGTACCGGAAAGGCTGCACGTTTTGAAAATGTGAATTCATCAAACACTTCAAATACTATGGAAGTTACTACAAACGGCTTGGGAGCCGGTATCGATGTATCACTACCAAATGCAGGCAGTGGTGGCAGAGGTATTAACGTAGCAAATGCAGGTGTAGGTCATGGGGTTTATTCTACCTCGGTAGGCGGTACAGGTGTGGAAGGTATAACCAGCAGTATTTCTGCTGCAGGTATTATCGGTCGCAATGCTACAGGTGAAGCAATTGTAGGGTTTACCTCGGGTGTAGCAGGAGTAGGTGCGGTAGTTGGAAGAAGTGATGGTGCAGGTTACGGTGTAAGAGGCTTCAATACCCTGAATGGTATTGGTGTTATTGGCCAGGCGGGTGTTAGCGGCGGTACAGGCAAAGCTGCACGCTTTGAAAATGTGAATGCTGCCAACACCTCCAATGTGTTTGAAGTATCAAGTAACAGTACCGGAAACCTTGCTGTATTTATAGCAGGGGGTAATGTGGCTCGTATCGATGCTACAGGTAAAGGATTCTTTAATGGTGGTACACAGGTAGGTGGTGCAGATGTGGCAGAATATTTTGATGTGGAAGGCGAAAGAAAAACCTATGAACCAGGCGATGTTTTGGTAATCTCTCAAACATCCGATCGCAAAGTAGAAAAATCTTCTACTCCTTATAGTACCCTTGTTTCAGGTGTATATGCTACCAAGCCAGGACTTTCTCTTACTGAAGCAAATGCAGAGGCAGACCAGCTTGAAGCTATGGTACCAATGGGAGTTATAGGTGTAATTCCAACAAAAGTTTGCCTGGAAGGTGGTGCTATAAAAAGAGGCGATCTTTTAGTTACTTCATCAACTGGCGGTGTGGCCATGAAAGCCGATCTTTCATTGGTGAAAGTTGGACAGGTTATTGGTAAAGCATTACAGGACTTTGATGCAACATCAGTTGGAAAAATAAATGTACTGGTAAGTGTTAAATAATTTATATAAAAAAACTAAAAAAAACAACATGAAAAAAATAATAAAGGCATTTTCGCTGATTCTGGTGATTGCTTGTATAAGCAATAAAACAAGTGCCCAACTTGCAAGTGAAGCACCAGCAAAAGCTGCAGAATTAAACAACAAAAATGCGTTAACTACAACAAGTAAGCTACCTGATGTACAAACAGCTTCATCTGTGGCTCCGGGTAAGACAAAAACAATTGATGCAACGGTAAAGCCAGTAGTTACTAATAATGTAAAACCAGCTACACTGGCTTCCAGTGACGATGGCTTAAGTCAAACAACTGTAAAACCAGCCACTAAAGCTGCTGATAAAAAAACAGAACCAAGCGGAAGCATTGCTCCTCCAGTTAAAAAAGAAGCAGCAAAACCAGTTGCTGCGCCAACAGGCCTTCAAAGCACAAATGGTTAAAATCATTTAGTACTTTCTTAATACCTTGCAGGCATGAAATATTTCATGCCTGCTTTTTTTTGTGTACTGTTTACTTTCCATTTATCTGCGCAACAAAAAATTGACAGTATTGTTACCGTTGGCAAAAAAGCCATTACACTTAGTGAAGTAGTGGTAAATAACAAGCTTAATGTAACCACCTTTATCAACCGCATAAAAAATGATACCAGTTTTTACAAAGCCTTCCGAAACCTGCACATACTGGGCTTTACTGCCATCAACGATATCAGGATGAATGACGGAGATGGAAAAATGAAAGCGGGCCTGCACAGCACAACCAAACAAATACGCAGCAATAACTGCCGCAGTATGCTTACACTGGATGAACAGGTTACCGGTGACATTTATGATGAGAACAGGGAGTTTAATTATTACACGGCAAAAATGTATGCCTCGCTTTTTTTTACAAAAGATAGTATTTGCGGCGAGGATAATATTGTTACCGGTGAAGAGTTTACTACTTCAGGAAAAACCGGGTTAGAGAAAAATAAAGAACAGTTGAAAATGCTTTTCTTCAACCCTGGAAAAAGAATAAACGGCGTGCCATTCATCAGCAATAAAACTGCTATTTACGATGATGAACTTGCTGATAAATACGATATGAGTATTGACATTGACATGTTTAAAAATACCAGTTGCTACATCTTTACTCAAAAAGTAAAGCCCGAAAATAAAAGCGATGTGGTGGTTGATGAAATGACCACCTGGTTTAATGATCAGACATTTGAAGTGGTTGCCCGAAACTATACCTTAAGCTATAGTGCAGGCGTTTACGATTTTAAGGTGGAGATGCAGGTTGAACTGGCAAAATTCGGCGAATACCTGGTACCATCACTAATACGGTATGTTGGTAATTGGAAAGCCATTTTTAAACCAAGGGAACGGGGTATTTTTACTGCTACCCTTTTTGATTTTAAATAGCAACCGAAATATTTGCCGGTAAGTCGGGAAGACGGTAAATTTCGAGATACAATTTCTTTGTTCTTAATGTCTTACCGACTTACCGGAAAAAAAATATTTTCTGATTCCGGTTGGTCATACAGCGACCACTACAAAAAATTCTATAGAGTGAGGCACCCCTCAAAGGGTGGCTCACTCCCGCAAAAAAATGCTTTGCCATTTTATTAACTTTTTGATACGTAATTTTATCTCATGAAGAATTTATTAAAAAAACTGTTACCCGCATTTATACTACTCACCGGTTTTAATGTTTCTGCCCAAACAAACGGCCGAGATTTTACAAAGATTGATGCCTATGTAAAAAGCCTTGGCCCCTTAGAGAACATGAGCATGGGCACCATCAACAATGTGGTAAGCAACAAGTTTTCCGATAAAATGGATAAAGCAAGGGCCATTTATTATTGGGTTGCTCACAATATAATATACGACCCCAAACTGATACGCAGCAACAGTACTGCTAAAAACACTCCTGCAGAAGTTTTACAATCACGCAAAGCAGTGGGCATTGGCTTTGCCAGCCTTTTTCAGGATATGTGCAGCAGTGCCGATATCCGTTGCCTTACCGTAGATGGTTTTGTAAAATACAATACGCAGCAAATTGGAGAGAAAGACCAGGAGATAAACCATAGCTGGGCTGTGGTACAATTAGGGCAAACACCTGAGGAATGGTTTTATGTTGATCCGGCTTTTGGAAGCGGATACCTTAGTGCGGACATGAAAGAATTTACCAAGGCTTACACCGATGCTTATTTCTTTACAGAAAAAGCAAGTTTTAACCAGCAGCATTTCCCCGATAACAGCGCCTGGAAACTGGGCAGTGCACCAAAAAACAAAAAAGATTTTTTTGATATGCCCGTTGTAAAAACAGGTGCTATGGATTGGGGAATAACCAGGTGCACCCCAAATGATGGTAAGCTGCATGTAAAAGCTGATAAAGCAGTTAAGTTTAGTTTTACAATAAAAAATAAAGCGGATATTACAAAAGTGCAATTAGGTATTGGCGAAAAGAAAAAGTACAGGCTTCAAGAGATTGAGTCTTCAGGCTCGGGAGGCATGCTAAGTTTTACCTATAAATTTAAAGATAACGACAGTGGCCCGCTAACCATTTTGGTAAACGGAAAAGAGTTTGTGCAGTATTATGTGGAGGTAGAGTAGTAGTAAGGCCACTACTGACGGTGTTTAAGCAAAATGCATTAGCTACACAAAAAGATTTTTAAATTTATGAAGCTTTATAGTGGCCAGACAACTTAAAATAAACATTGCCAAAATTTTAAATTTTGGCAATGTTTTTATACTAATTACAGATTGAATTTTTCTTGTCATTTCGATCCCGATCGCTATCGGGATAGAAATCTATCGCTGAAACTTAAAGCCCTTGAGGTAGCTTGCTTACAGATATCGATCCCGATAGCCATCGGGATCGATATATCAAAATTTATCTGGCAGCTTAAAAAGTAAATGTTATCAGCTACGGTTTTTTCTTACGCTTCTTAGGTGTATCATCAATTTCAAAACCCCACTCACCCAGTTTTTTAGGCTGTGCACTATACTTACCTTTTAAATAAGTACTGCTGCCTTTTACATGCACATCAATAGGCAGTATAAGTGCATCCCGCTGCCGGTAAGCTTCTTCCATTTCTCCTTTAAGTTTTTCAGCCTGATCGTGCATTGCCTGGCAACGCTCAATGGTTGGGCCCACTTTAGCCCAATCGTACTTTTCAGTATCCATATTATTAAGTTCGCTGTCTTTGCCATCTGCCTGGTGTTTTGTAAAAACTTTGCTAGCCAGTTTCAGCAATTCATCGGGGTTGCGGGATATTAATACCCTGCCTTTTGTTGTTGCCATGTTTTAAATTTTTAAATGTTAATAAATTATAATAACACTAAAGTAATAACCTACATTAATAATTCATAGCATTTAAAAAAAATTAGAAAATATCTAAAATAAATGCATAACATCGGCATTATATTCAAAAAAAGTGCACTGTTTTTGAACACATTGACGGTGTTGCGCATTACATTGGCATTGTTACGCATTACAATGCCATTGTAAGCCCTAACAATGGTATTGTAAGTAAACACATTGGCATAGTAACGGTTAACAATGGCAGTGTGGCTGTTTACATTGGCATTGTTAAGAGTTGAGGGGCGTATTTCTTAAAGAGCAATTACCTGTTTCCTCCAATAAACCCTCTTTATAGGCTGTTTATTTAGGTGGGTTGTTGAATCCTCTATACAATTAACTTGTTTAGCTTCATTGCTTATTAAATAATTAATATTTCTTATTCACAAACATGTTTTTATAAAATGTTTACGCTAACTTGTTAAAGTAAAATTAACAAACATGATTAATCTTACCCCCCCAACCGAAAATAACTACGCTGCTGCAACCAGCAGCAAAAACCTGTATATATCTTCAGAACCATTGTTGCAAGCCATACCAGCCTCCGTAGTTTTATTAAATAGTCATCCCAAAATTCAATCCGGTAAAAACAAGTTTAAGCGTGAGATAGAATAAATATTAACTAACAAATAAAACTATACAAAATGAAAACATTAACCTCCCTCAAATACATAACCGCAATAATTGCTATCATAATTATTGCCGTTATTTTTAATGGCTGTAAAAAGGCAGATTTACAACCTGAGCCTACATACGATAACAATACCATAAGCAAGGTTAAAGCAAATGTTGCCAATCAGATAAAAGAGGCAGGTGGCATACCTATAATTTTTAACGTAAATAAACCTGTTACTACCTATTGGGCAGATAAAGATGGCAAAGAAGTTACTAAAGACAAGTTGGATTTGAATAATTTCACTTCAACCTGTGATGCTGATTATCCTGCTTATACCAATTTAGTACAATATACCAGAACTTACAGATGCCTTAATAGCCCCGAAGGTTATGAAATACAATTTGAATACGAATTAAGCTGGAATAAGAATGTGCTTAATAAATCTACATTGGGTTTTATTGAAATTGTAAATAACTCTACTGGTGTTACAGAAGCCACATACACCATCAGTGGAAAATATGATGTTATTGTTACCGATAAAGGGCCCGACAGCAATCCTAGTTTTCCCAACAATGAAATCTTTAGTGTATCGTTTCGGAGTGCCGCCATACCCAGAGATTATATAAATGGCGATATTTTTGCCAATACTTACACAGTTAAAGTAAGTGCCACTTTTGGTACCGATTGCAGCTACTCATATTCTTTGTATAGTTTACCTGTAGGCCTTTTTGGATTTACAACCAATACAGGATTAGCACCTTGCGACCGTAATGAAAAAGCATGGTTTCAAAATTCATCTTTATTTAACAATAAAAAAATAGGAGTTTCTGGTTACGATCCTGTCTTTAGTTGCTCAAATTATGGAGGCTCATTTGTACGTACCGATTTACAAGAAGTTGGATATTGGATTATAGGATTAAGTACTACATGGCAAAAATTTAGCAATGCTACTATTCCAACTTCTAATAATATTCTTGCAAATGGTTTTTTACAACAAACAGATTTTGCCGAATCGCCAGTAATCACTGTTACCACGCCGACTACTTACACTGTTATACTAAGGTACAGAAACTGGAAATATAACGGAACACCTCCGAGCCCCTTAGTTGTTCCAATACTTAGTACAGCGTGCAGGTATATGGGAATTCCATACACAATACCGAATAATCCAGTTGAAGAAGATTATGCCAGTTATAGTTATGAATATATAACAGGCCAATTAATTACGCCTTAAAATACACTATACCTGCAGGCAATCATAATGCTCTTGCCTGCGGGTATTTCTTTGTTATTATGAAGTATTTTCAAAAAAAATTGTTGACGTTTTTCATTTTTTATATCCCCGTAGATAGTAATGCCCAAACCATGGGTTGTATAGACACTTTAATCTTAAATAAATTTGCGCCATCGTATTTCAATAGTAATGGAACTATCTCAACCAGTAGTTATTACTATATGCCACAAAGAGATGCGGCCGATAATATTTACATAAGTGGCAATACCAACTTTGTCGGTGGCCTTAACAGCTATTCAAGCATTATAAAGTTTAATGCAAAAAACGAGTTGGTTTGGTATCAAAATTATAAACCCTTTGGCCCACAGCCGTGGACAGGATTTGTAGGGTACGGTACGTTAACCGGTATTGATGATACCGCCAATTTAATAATGTCGGATTTCAATGGCAGTAATACTAATCCCACAACTACAAACATAACAAAAGTAGACAGTGCCGGAAATTTTAAATGGAGCAGACAATATTCTTTAAATAATCCTAATTTAAATATATACTCGGGTGTCCCTATTGTTGCAAGTAATGGCAACCTTTTTTGCTACGGTGGTATTTCAGATAATATTAATCACGAAAAATTGATTACTGCCATTGATCCTTCTGGCAATATTAAATGGGTTAAACGATACGACCAAACCGGCATTTTAAAATACCATTTATTAGCATCCAACCTTGTATCTCAGGATGCTAATACCCTTATCCTCTACCACAGTTTTTATTATAACAGCGATAGTTATTTTGATCCTGCTGCAAAATTTGCTGTACAGTTTGTAAAAATAAATAAGGCAGATGGCAGCATACGGCAACAAAAATCATTTATGTATTTTAGCGGTGCTGCCGGCATCAACTATATAAAATGCTATAGCGATAAAATTAATTATAACCCTGCATCGCATCTCTTTTTATTAAGCAGCTTTAGTTTTGACAATACTTTTCAAAAAAGAAACCAGTTACTTTCTTTGCTTGATACCAATTTTAATGTAGTAAAATCTACGTTTTATTTGAACAGCCTGCAAAATAATAATGATAGCAGGAAAAGTTTAAGTAAAGAAAATTATAGCACCCATCTACAGCCAGAGAGTAACCCACGGCGTCTTTTATATGTAGCATTTGATAATAACCTGGAAATAGCAAATCAAAAAATAATTGATTTAAGCAATCTGGGTTTCCCCAACTATAATTTTACTGGCGATATTGGTTACAAAAAAAATGGTATTCTTAATTTTCAATTAGGTACGCTTGCAAGTGTTGCCACTAACTCACTTTACCTTTTTGATCACTCCCCTTTTTACAATGGCATTAGCCCCTGCCTTGGTAAGGATACTATACTTTTTACAAAAAGCCCTGTTTATACTTTTGATGTTGCCAATGAAACTATGTATGAGGTTGGCACAATACCGGTTTCAGCCTCTGATTTAATACCAAATAATACACCTGTTTCTTTTCCACTCCCCAAAACCGAACTCTGCAAACAAATCTCCATTTGCGATACCATAAAACTTTTTGGCACAAAATACCACTGCCTTAGCAACCCAATAGACAGTTTTAAAATTTACCGCAATCCTTTATGTGTGCGTAAAACCAACTGGCAGGTAGATACTAATAACATTAAAATACTTAGCCAAAACGATGCTGCCCTGTATGTGCAATACCTGCAACCTTACCGTGGCAAAATTAAAGTGGGCTTTGGCGGCTGCTCACTTACAGATAGCATTGCCATTGAAGTATATAATACCAAAACCGGCATAAACCTCGGCAACGATACCATGCACTGCCCCGGCAAAACCATTACCTTAAAAGCAGGTAAAGGCTTTAAAACCTACAAGTGGCAAAACAATACCACGCTCGATAGCCTTGTTGCCATACAGCCCGGCATGTATAACGTAATTGCCACCGATAGCTGCGGCAATATTTTTAAAGACACGGTAACCATCGCCTCCTTTGATGTTGTTTTAAAAACCGATTACCCCAACAGGCTTTGCCCTGCAGATACGGTAACTTTTAATTTGCCAACCAACTTATACAATTACAGTTGGCTGCCCGCAACCAACAGCAGCTTAAATAATTTTACCTGGCGGCTGTTTCCCTCAGTTACTACTACCTACAGCATTACCGGAGAGCGGCTGCCCGGCTGCACCATCAACGATACGGTTTTAATAAACGTAAAACCAAACTGCCTGCCCGATTATATTTATTTCCCTACGGGCTTTACGCCCAATGGCGATACTAAAAACGAATTGTATAAACCCTCCATAAACGGGCAGTTCAGTGTGTATGAGTTTACTATTTTTAACCGCTATGGCCAGCCCATTTTTAAAACCAATAATCCAACCGCTGGTTGGGATGGAAGTTTTAAAAACAGTAAGAATCCTTTAAGTGGCACTTATGTGTGGCAATGCAGATACCAGTTTGTAGGCAGGCCCGTGCAACAGGAGCAGGGAAGTTTTGTTTTGATAAGGTAAGCCTGTCATTTCGACGAAGGAGAAATCTTAAAAAGTAAGCTTTTTTTCAAAGCTCTCCAAGATCTCTGGAACAGATTTCTCCTTCGTCGAAATGACAAAAAAAAAGCTCCAATTTTCATTGAAGCTTTTCTTTATTTTTTATGCCCTTTGTTTTGCAGGGGCTACCACTACTTTCTTCTTTACTTTTTTCAAAGCAGCGTTAATATCCTTACTCAGGTTTTCGTAAGTAGGTTTGCCTGCAACCATTTCACCGTTAACGAAAAATGCCGGTACATCCCTTACGCCTTTTTCAATTCCTTCGTTCAGGTCGTTACGCACCTGCCAGCCATAGGTTGAGTTTATCAACTCTTCCAGAAAATGTTTGTTAATGATGCCTGCTTCTTTTGAATACAGCTTTAAACTGGTTGTACCCAGTTGGCGGCGGTTATCAAAAAGAATATTATGCATTTCCCAGAATTTGCCCACCTGCGAAGCTGCAACTGCCGCCTCACCTGCCTTCATAGAGCGCTGGTGAATCCTCGTCATGGGAAAATGACGAAACTGAAACCTGATCCTGCCTTCAAATTCTTCCAGTAATTTTTTAACCACTTCATTTGCTTTCGCACAATCTTCACTTTCGTATTCTCCAAATTCCATCAGCGTTACCGCTGCATCCGGGTTACCTACAAAAACGTCTTTGGGTGGAATGATTTCTACCACTTCTTTTGCTTTCATTGCCATAGTATGTGTCTTTTACCTGTTGTATAAACAACTATTATAAATATATATTCCTCTTATTGTTGCTTTTCTTTTTTTGCTGTTTCCTTAACCGGCTCATTTCTAAAAACCACCGTTCCGTCAAATACATCAACCAAAACCGGCCTCGTTTTATCAATATCGGCAGCCAGGATGCGCTTGCTGAGCTGATTGACAATTTCCTTTTGTATCAGGCGTTTTAAAGGCCTGGCTCCAAACTGGGGGTCGTAACCATTTTCGGCTAAAAAGTCCAGCACATAATCGCTGAATTGAAGGTTGATACCGTTTTGCGCCACCAGTTGCTTCAGACTATCCAACTGCATTTTTATAATGCCTTTGATCTCTTTCTTCATCAATGGTTGGAACATGATGACTTCGTCAATCCTGTTTAAGAACTCAGGACGTATGGTTTGCCTTAACAAGGTCATGACCTCGGCCTTGGTCTTCTCTACTACTTCTTCCTTATTATCTTCGGTAACGTTTTCAAAATTATCCTGAATAATATGGCTGCCCATATTTGAAGTCATGATGATGATCGTATTTTTGAAATTAACAATACGACCTTTGTTATCGGTCAGCCTTCCATCGTCCAATACCTGCAAAAGTACATTAAAAACGTCAGGATGTGCTTTTTCAATTTCATCTAACAGAATTACACTATATGGTTTACGTCTTACAGCTTCGGTCAATTGCCCACCTTCCTCGTACCCAATATAGCCCGGAGGAGCTCCCAGAAGCCTGCTGACAGCGTGTTTTTCCTGGTATTCACTCATATCTATCCTCGTCATCATGTTATCATCGTCAAAGAGGTAATCGGCCAGGGCTTTTGCCAATTCGGTTTTACCAACCCCCGTAGTACCGAGGAAAATGAAGGAACCAATCGGCTTTTTGGGGTCCTGCAGGCCAGCCCTACTACGGCGAATGGCATCGGAAACGGCTGCAATGGCTTCTTCCTGTCCTACTACCCTTTTATGTAATTCATCTTCTAAAAGCAACAGTTTTACCCGTTCGCTCTGCAGCATTTTTGCTACCGGTATGCCTGTGGCTTTAGCAACATTCTCTGCAATATCTTCTGCATCTACCTCTTCTTTTAAAAGGCGTTTTTCGGTACTGTCGGTCAATTGCTGGGTAAATTCATCTACAATTTTTTCCTGCTCCTGCACTTTTCCGTACCGGATCTCGGCAACCTTGCCATAATCTCCTTCACGTTCTGCTTTATCGGCTGCCAATTTTAAATGCTCAATTTCAGCTTTGGCATTCTGTATTTTTTCTACAATTTCCTTTTCCTGCTGCCATTTAGCTTTAAACGTATCTCTTTCTACCGAAAGATTGGATATATCGGTATTTAACTGCTTTAGTTTTTGTTCGTCTTTTTCCCGCTTAATTGCTTCTTTTTCTATCTCCAATTGACGGATTCTCCTATCAAGTTCGTCCAGCTCTTCAGGCATACTGTTCATTTCCAAACGAAGTTTGGCAGCGCTTTCGTCAATCAAATCAATGGCTTTGTCCGGTAAAAAACGATCAGTAATATACCTGCTGGATAATTCAACCGCAGCAATAATAGCTTCATCTTTTATCAAAACATGGTGATACGATTCGTACCGGTCTTTAAGGCCACGCAAAATAGAAACCGCATCTTCAACCGAAGGTTCATCAATCATTACTTTTTGAAAACGGCGTTCCAGCGCCTTATCTTTTTCGAAGAATTTTTGATATTCACTTAACGTAGTTGCACCAATGGCTCTAAGTTCTCCACGGGCCAATGCAGGTTTTAAAATATTGGCGGCATCCATGGCACCATCGCCACCACCGGCACCCACCAAAGTATGTATCTCATCAATGAACAAAATAATTTGTCCATCGCTGCCGCTCACTTCTTTCACCACCGATTTTAAACGCTCTTCAAACTCACCTTTATATTTTGCACCGGCGATAAGCAAGCCCATATCAAGGGCATAAATAATCTTTGATTTTAAATTTTCGGGCACATCACCGTTAACAATACGCATGGCCAAACCCTCTGCTATGGCTGTTTTACCTACACCGGGCTCGCCAACCAATATCGGGTTGTTCTTACTTCTTCTCGATAAAATATGCAGGGTTCTCCTGATCTCTTCATCCCTGCCAATTACCGGATCAAGCTTACCGGCCCCCGCCATTTCAATCAGGTTTTTAGCGTACTTATTCAGTGGGTTAAATTGTGTTTCGGAGGTTTGGGAAGAAACCGTTGACCCTTTCTTAAGGTCTTTAATAGCTGCAATCAGCCCCTTTTCATTTAGTCCGGCGTCTTTTAATAATTTAGCTGTATTATCACTTCCCTGCAAAAGGGCGAGTAATAAATGCTCTACGCTTACAAATTCATCCTGGAATGTTTTTAGCGTTGCCGTTGATCTTAACAATACATTATTACCATCCCGGCTTAATGCCTGAGCTGGCTCACCTGCTGAAATTTTCGGAAGTTTAGCAATTGCAGCCTGCAGCTTTTCATCTACATAATTAACATTGACGTTATTTTTTTTAAGCAGATATTCAATCGCCGAATCTTTATCATTCAACATCGCCTTTAAAATATGCTCCGTTTCAATATTAGCATTACCGGCAGTAAAAGCCAATTGCTGCGCCTGCTGTAATATCTCCTGCGATTTTATGGTTAAGTTTTGTAAACTCATTTTCTTGATTTGGCTAAGTAGTCACAAAAGTCAATCCAATTCAATAAAAGCCGCTATTATGGCATAAGTTAGTAAGCTAACCTGACTCATAAGCAGCTCTTGCGAGGCATTTATGCTATTGTAGCAGGCAAATAATCTCCAGTATTATTTCACGAGGCTGAAATGCCCTGCTATCAGCGGTTTAACAAAAAGAGTTTATTCATATCTCGCTTTATCGCCTATTTTTGCAAAAAATAACAATTATTTACGATTATTAAAAAAGGAAAGAGATTGTACTCTTTTGGAAAACAACACAAATGAAAAAAGTGATTTGCTGCATCATATTCAGCAGCATAGTATTAACTGCGTCGGCTCAAAAGAAGGGTAAATTATTTTCAGGTATGTACCTTCAGTGGGGATATAACACCGAATGGTTCACTAAAAGCAATATTCATTTTAACAGTGTAGTAAATGATGTACCTCATAATTTCACTATTTATAAAGCCAAGGCGCACGACCGGAGCGATATTGACGGAGTTATTAAAAACCCCATTGAGTTTACTGTTCCGCAATATAATTACCGGGTTGGCTTTTATTTAAACAAGAAACATACGAAGGCAATTGAGATCAATTTTGATCATACCAAGTACATCGTTTACAACGATCAGACTGTTCATGCCAAAGGGTATATTGGAAACGATTACTTTGATAAAGACACTGTTTTTGCATTTAACCAGGTACATTTTGAGCATACAAACGGTGCTAATTTTTATCACATCAATTACGTTCGCCAATATGAGTTGAAACGAAATGCCAAACGGGCTGTTTTAACTGGCCTATGGAAGGCTGGTGCTGGTATTCTTATTCCTAAAACAGATATTACGCTCAGTAATAAGAGGGTTGATAACAGGTTTCATGTAGCTGGTTATTGCTTTGGTGCAGAAGCTGGTGCAAGGTGGTTTTTTATTAAACATTTATTTTTAGAAGGAACTGCTAAAACCGGCTTTGCCAATTATACAAACGCCCTCGGCGCAGGTAATGGAAAAGTAAATCATAGTTTTGGATATTTTGAATTGATTGGCACATTGGGCTACGATATTAATTTTTAAGAAAGCTGAATAAAATAAAAGCCTTCGGAAGTTTCGGGGGCTTTTGTATTTTTATAGAAATGTAAACACATGGCAGATCGAAAAAAACTAAAATTGGCACCTGTTAAAGTTTTTTACAGAAGGCTTTGGAAGAACGCACTTTTTGGAACTGCCATCATGTTTGTTTGCTTATTTATTGGAGTTTTAGGATATAAATTTACAATACCTGAATTGGATTGGTACGACAGCCTTTTGAACGCCTCAATGATTTTAAGTGGCATGGGGCCAATGATTGCCCCCTCCATTACGTTAACTAATGCGGCAAAAGTTTTTGCATCGCTTTACGCTTTATTCAGCGGTGTTGCATTTATAAGTACCATAGGTATTTTAATAGCCCCCATTGCTCACCGGTTTTTTCATAAACTGCATATTGAAGATGCTTCTAATAGTGAATGAGTATTATTGAAAACCATACCCGTATCATTAAAACCCTTGCAACCCATTACGGTTTTGATTACTGTGGTATTGCTAAAGCCACGTTATTGAATGAAGATGCCAGGCGGCTAGATGCATGGCTCAGCAAAGGATTTCATGGAACGATGCAGTACATGGAAAATCATTTCGACCTCCGGATAGACCCATCCAGGTTAGTGCCAGGTGCAAAATCTGTTATTACCCTGCTACTTAATTATTTCCCTGAAACGAAGCAATCCGGACCTGCACCAAAGATCTCCAAATATGCTTTTGGAAATGATTATCACGAAGTGATAAGAAGTAAACTAAAATTATTTTTACGGGAAATAAATGAACAAATTGGAGAAGTTAATGGCCGGGGATTTGTTGACAGTGCACCGGTTTTAGAACGTGCCTGGGCCCAAAAAGCCGGCATTGGCTGGATTGGCAAAAACGGCAACCTGATCAACAAACAAAGTGGCTCTTTCTTTTTTATAGCCACATTAATTGTTGATCTTGATCTGCAGTATGATGTTACCATCGCAAAAGATTACTGCGGCACCTGCACCAGGTGTATTGATGAGTGCCCCACCGATGCCATTTTACCCGATAAAGTTATTGATGGCAGCAAATGCATTTCTTATTTTACCATCGAACTTAAAGATGCATTGATACCCGAAGCCCAGAAAGGAAAATTTGAAAACTGGATGTTTGGTTGCGATGTCTGCCAGGATGTTTGTCCATGGAACCGGTTTTCAAAACCAACAAATGAAATTAGTTTTACGCCCATACCCGAGGTATTAAATTTATCAACCAGTGATTGGGAAGCTATGACAGAAGATTCTTTTAAAAGCATTTTTAAAAACTCTCCGCTCAAAAGAGCTAAGTTTGATGGCATAAAACGCAACCTTAATTTTATTAAGCAATAGCATGAACCCCAACATTCAAAAACTATATGACATAGCAAAAAAGCCTAAGCGCCTTATCGTTGGTTTAATGAGTGGCACTTCTTTAGATGGGCTGGATATTGCCTTGTGCAGTTTTGCTGGCAGTGGACTGCAAACAAAAATTGAATTACAGCATTTTGAAACAATTCCTTTTACCGATGATTTCAGGAAAGAGGTGAAATCTGTATTCAGTAAAAAAAATGTTGATCTGGAAACATTGTGTTTATTAAATCCATGGATTGCGTTGCAACATGCTGAAATAATTACTACCTGTTTAAAAAAATGGAACATTAAAAATGAGGAGGTGGATTTAATTGCAAGTCATGGACAAACCGTTTATCATGCCCCAAAAAGTTTACACCAGCAGCAGAAATTTGGCAATGCTACTTTACAAATTGGAGATGGAGATCACCTGGCTGTTGCAACAGGGATAATAACCATTAGTGATTTTAGGCAAAAGCATATTGCAGCCGGCGGTGAAGGTGCGCCGCTGGCCGTTTATGGTGATTATTTAATTTTTGGCAAACCTGGCGAAGACAGGATATTATTAAACATTGGAGGCATTGCTAACTTTACTTTTTTATCCGCCAGTATGAATAGTGCAGCTATATTTAGTACCGATACCGGCCCCGGCAATACCATGATGGATGCACTGGTGCAACAAAATTTTAAAGAAAAATATTTTGATGATGACGCAACCATTGCGCTAAAAGGAAAAATAAATACCGCTTTACTAGTAGTTTTAAAAGAAAATGATTTTTTTAACCAGTCTTTTCCTAAAACAACAGGTCCGGAGTTATTCAACCTGATATACCTGGAGAAAGCAAAGCAAAAAAGCAATACCGAAAATTTATCTGTTGAAGATACGATGGCAACACTTAATAAATTTTCGGCCGATACAATTGTGCAGGCATTGTTGAAAACAACGGATAAAAAGAATTCCTGCAAAATATTTACAAGTGGTGGCGGCATGCACAATCCCCTATTAATACAACATTTGAAAGAAGCGCTGCCTGATTTTTATTTTTCAACAACTGCTGAATTAAATATCAATCCCGATGCGAAAGAAGCAGTGTTATTTGCCGTTTTAGCCAATGAAACTATTTGTGGTGATGGCAGCTATTTACAAAAAGGAGTTAACGGAATGCCGGCGATCTCTATGGGGAAGATCAGTTTTCCTTCTTAATGGTTTTCTACATAGTTCTTTAAGCTGTTTAAAGCATCTTCATACCCCTGCCCGCTTATCTTTTCAATAAAAATTCCATAAAATTTTTCCCAGGGATACCATTTTAATTTTATCAACACATTCCATTCCGCCTGAACCTGGTTGCTATCGGATAAAGACAAAACGCTGATCGTATTCTGTACATCATTCTCCCCCGTTCTTTTCAAAATAGCTAAAATTGAATTATTGCTTTTGTTTGATATTTCTATACTATTTTTTTTGCCCTTTGAATCCCATTCACAGTAATTACTGATACCGGCTGTATCAGTTTTAAAATTTATTTGCGAAGAATCGTTCATAAAAACCGGCTGCCAGTGCTTCCAGTTTTGCAGGTTGCTTACTTCATTAAAAACCTTACCGGCATTGGCGTTTATCACTACTGCCCTGCTCACCATCAGTTTTGAAGGAATAAATAAAGACAGGATTGTTATAAAAATGAACAAACCTGTCAGCACGAAAAAAAAACCTTTAAATAAACGCATACTAATATTTTATTCCCACTTAAAAACTTTGATGGTAACGATGTAAATGATGATCATCCAAATGGCTAATATTCCCAATTCTTTTCCGCAATCCCACAGATGAAGCCCTGTGAAGGAGATTTTACGCATGGCATCGTTGTACTGAGTTAAAGGCAAAATATAGCGGCAAATTGTTTGCAACCAGGCGGGAAAAACATCTATTGAAAAGAAAGTACCTGCCAATAACATTTGTGGAAATGCAAACAGGTTTATAAACAGCGGAATAGACGTGTCTGACTTTACGATACTGCTGAATATTAAACCTACCCCCAACAAAAGCAGCAGCATGAATATGGTAAGCAGGGTCATTTCTAAAAATGTGGCAAAGCCATGTACCAAGGTAAAATCCATGAAAAAATAACCAAGTGCAATCAGCATTACAACGTTTACCAGTTGAAAAACCAAACGGCTTGTGCCAATGCCTAACAAGATATTTATTTTACTTACGGGTGTTGCATAAAAGCGCTTGAGAATAAGTTGCTGACGGAATTGAAAGAAGATAAATGATATACCAAAAAGCGTTGAAAACAATATAGAAAAGCCAAGCATTCCCGGCAATACAAAATCAATATTTCTATATTCCCGAATAGTATAAACGTAAGGATGTACTGATGAGCTAGCTTGCCTTACTTCTCCTTTGTGGCTAATGGTGTTGGTAATATTTGAAAATATTTGCTGAAGAGCTACTATCGCATTGCCGCTGGCATTTGTAAGGGTGTCAAGTATCAGGTAGCGACTAATATTGGCTGTATCACTGTTTCGCTTTATGTTTACTAAGGCCGATATATTGCCTCTTTCCAGTGCTTTTTGGCGGGCTTTTATGTCGGTAGTGCCATCGGGGTTTTTAAAATAATTAATTTTAATGAGAGCACTGGTTTTAATACTGTCGAACACTTCATTGGTGGTATCAGCATTATCTGACAAGGCAATACGATAAACCGCTCCGCCACCCTTACCAAAAGACCCAAAAATAAAAATAAATATAACCGGAAACAAAAAGCTAAAAACCAACGCACTTGGGTTGCTGAGTATTGACCTGAAGCTTGCTTTAAGAATGGCCAAAAAAGCTTTCACTTGGCTGTATTTTCTCATTTGCTTTTATTTTTGGCGTAAAGCTATTGGTAAAAAAGGATTTTAAAAAATTTGCAAATATGCGACAGGTGTCGTAAATTTGTTGACAAATGTCAGCATTATGAAAAGGAAAGAAAAAAACCACGTTTACAAACCAAATAATTTAATACCTAAAGTTGAAGAACCTATGCCTGTTTACCGCAGTGTAAAAGCATTGCCACAGGTAAAAGATTTTACATACAACGAATTTAAGAGAATTGCCGATAAAAGCCCGTTTACACAGGCCGAATGGGCTGCCATACTTCACGTAAGCGAACGCACTTTGCAACGCTATGCAAAAAACAATGGCAGTTTTGCTCCTATCAATGCCGAACGTGCATTACAAATAGATAAGCTTTTAAAAGAAGGCAAAATTACTTTTGGTAAAGTAGAAAATTTTTACAACTGGATAAAACGTGAACCATACATGCTAGAAGGTAATTTGTCTCTGAATTCGCTCACCACTTATGAAGGCATTCAAAAAATATTAACTCAATTAGGACGAATTCAACATGGTATTTTTGCATGATAGTTCACCGCATAAGCAATGCTGGCTTCAGTGATGACATCAGCGGTACCGGGGCAAAAATAAATGGCTCACGCTGGAACTCAAAAGGGATTCCGGTACTGTACACTTCTCAGTTTATTTCGCTGGCCGTTTTGGAAATGCTTGTAAACACAAATTTTAAAGACTATGCCATTGCTTTAGATCTGATGTATATTAATTTCCCGGACGGACAATCCTCTACCAGCATTGATCTGAAAAATTTAAAAAACAACTGGAAAGATGATTTTGAATATACCCGTTATATTGGTGACGAATTTTTTAAGCAGAAACAATCACTGATTTTAAAAGTACCTTCGGCTGTTATTCAGGAAGAGTATAATTATCTGGCAAATCCCCTGCATGAGGATTTTAAAAAAGTAAAACTTGTAAAAACAAAATCATTCTGGCCCGATGAAAGGCTTTTTAAAATCTGATGAATAATACTTACCTCCTGCTTGGCAGCAATATAGGCAACAGCAAAGCCAGTTTAGCAAAAGCAACAACACAAATAAAAAGGCAAATTGGTGCTATAACCCGTCAATCGGGCCTGTACAACACTGCGGCCTGGGGCAATACCCAACAACCCGATTTTTTAAACCAGGTTATTATTGTTGAAACAAAACTAACTGCTTTACAAACCATGCATACCATTTTGGCTATTGAGAAAAGAATGGGCCGGGTAAGAACTGTAAAAAATGCTCCCCGCATTATCGACATTGATATTTTATTTTTCAACAAAGAAATAATTGACCAGGCACTACTGACCGTTCCTCATCCGCAGATACAAAACAGGCGCTTTGTATTGATGCCACTCAATCAGCTATCACCTAATCTGAAGCATCCGGTACTTAAAAAAACGGTTCACCAATTGCTTATGCACTGCCCCGACAAACTAAATGTGAAAAAGTTTTAACGCCCGAAAAGTTGTTTCCACTTATTTTGCAGTTCGCTTCGAAGGATGTCCACCGGACTCAGTGAGCTTTATAAAACTGCATGAAATATAATTTTGTAACCATAGAGGGAAATATTGGTGCCGGTAAAACCACACTGGCTCATTTGTTAAGCAAACATTTTAATGCCCGGCTTATTTTGGAAGAATTTGCCGATAACCCTTTTCTACCCAAATTTTACGAAAACCAGGCGCAATATGCCTTTCCGCTGGAGCTGTTTTTTATGGCAGAGCGTTATAAGCAATTAAAAGATCTGCTGCAGACAAAAGATATGTTTCAAAACATAACCATATCCGACTATCTTTTTACCAAATGCCTGTTATTTGCAAAAGTGAACCTGGCCGATGAAGAATTTCGACTTTATCAAAAACTTTTCGAGATCATCAATCCGCAGATAGTTCAGCCAGACATACTTATCTACCTGCATACGCCAGTAAAAAAATTACAGGAAAATATAAAAAAACGCAATCGTGACTATGAGCAATCTATACCCAGCGATTACCTTTTTACTTTGCAGGAAACATATACCCAGTATATTAAACAGCATAATATAAAAACCCTTTATGTAGATGCAGCCAATGCTGATTTCCTGGGAAACGAAGAGCACATGAAAGTAATTATTGACGCACTGGATAAAGAATATGAGGATGGGCAACATTATATAACTTTGCCCTAATCGAAAAAAATGAACAGTAAACTCCCTAAAGAATTCCAGCATTTTATTTTTGCCAGGTTATTTTTTGTTTTGGGGTTGCGCATGATAACCACCATAGTAATTTACCAGGTTTTTCATCTTGCAAATACCTATATGGTTGGCTTTGCCGGACTTGCTGAATTTGTACCGGCAGTACTTGCTGCTTTATACGCAGGCCACTATATTGATAAACACAATAAAAAAAATATCCTCGTTTGGTCATATTTATGTTACATGCTATGCGGTATTACACTGGCAATGATTAGCCTGCCATTGTTCAATTTCAGTAGCACAACCCAGCTTACTGTTATTTTATCGGTTGTTTTTTGCACCGGCATCATACGTTCTTTTGCGGGGCCGTCGGCCAACAGTATGATTGCAGCCATTGTATCCCGTGAACAATTGCAAAAAGCTATCTCCTACAATTCATCCACCTGGCTAATATCATCTATTGGCGGTCATGCCGTTGGCGGATTGCTGATTGCAGGCGTAGGCATTGCCAACGGTTATTTTGTAACGGCTGGGTTGATAATAATTGCCGGTATTTTCGCTTTGCAGTTAAAACCCAAGCCACCCGCTGCCAATGTTGAAAAAGAGCCCATGTTCACATCCATAAAAAAGGGCTTTTCATACGTTTTCAACAACAAGAATTTACTGGGCGTACTTTCATTAGACTTGTTTGCAGTGCTTTTTGGTGGTGCCGTTGCATTCATCCCTGAAATTGCATCAACCATTTTACATACAGGCCCCATTGGCTATGGCTTTCTAAATGCAGCCATGGATCTGGGTAGCCTCATCAGCATCGGTATTTTGGTAAAATACCCCATGAAACAAAAGCAGGGTTTAAAAATGCTGCTGGCAGTCGCAGGGTTTGGACTTTGCATCATTGCCTTTGGATTATCAAAGGTTTACTGGCTCAGCTTTTTAGCTTTATTGACTGCGGGTTTATTTGATGCAGTTAGCGTAGTGGTGCGTGGCACAATTATGCAACTTTACACTCCCGACGAATTAAGAGGCCGTGTTGCTTCCATCAATTTAATTTTTATAAACAGCAGCAACGAACTGGGCCAGTTTGAAAGCGGAGTGACATCCCGTATGTTTGGCACGTTACCGGCCATTATTTTTGGTGGTGCCATGTCGGTATTGGTTGTAACAGCCACCTGGCTTAAATTTCCCAAGTTGAGGAAGTTGGAATATTAGTGAGTGAAGAAGAGAAATGCGTTAATACAAAAGTTCTTATGATACCAACTTCAGCACCGAGCGACGCCGAAGTGTTCATGGCATCATCGTTGCGAACATGTTCTGTTATTCTTTGTTTTTAGTAAAAAGAAAAAATGATCAATCCTTTAGTTGGCATACCTATTGGCGACTGTCATTGTGTATTGCTGAATCGAGTATGAGAAAAAACAGCCAGCGCTTATTTATGCATCAAATAAAAAAACATGAAACATGAAACATATTAACAACTCTAAACTGTTTATCAGCCTATTTACTTTTATCATTATTGCTGTTTTTTCAGGCTGCAGATCTGTACCTCAATTAAAAGCCGGAGAAGGTTACGTTAATGTAAAAGGAGGAAAAATATGGTACCGCATTTTAGGCGAGGGTAAAAAAACACCTATCCTAATGATGCATGGCGGGCCTGGTGGAACCAGTAGGTCGTTTTACCAATTTGCTTCTTTAGGCGAAGACAGGCCTGTTATTATATTTGATCAGTTGGGAAGCGGACGGTCTGGTTACCATACAGACACCACATTACTTAAGGTTGAAAATTTTGTTGAGCAGGTAGAAGCATTGAAAACTTCCTTAGGATTAAAAGAGTTTTATTTGCAAGGTCATTCATGGGGTACTGCTTTAGCCTTAGAATATTATCTGAAATATCCAAAGGGCATTAAGGCCATCATATTCAATAGCCCTTATTTTAGTACGCCATTATGGAAAGCCGATGCCGATACACTGATCAGCACATTGCCCGATTCTATTCAATTGGCAATAAAAACCGGAGAAAAAAATCATGACTATAATTCGCCCGGTTATAAAAATGCAAATGAAGTTTACTTTAAAAATTTTGGTATACGAAATACAAAGCTCACGAGCGAATTGGATACCGCAATATCAAAAGGTAATGAGTTTATTTATAATTATATGTGGGGGCCAACTGAATTTACTGCAGCCGGAAGCTTGATTAATTACGATCGTGTGCAAAGTTTAAAAATTATTAAAGTTCCAACACTTTTTATCACCGGCGAATTTGACGAAGCCCGCCCGGTAACGGTAAGATACTTTCAGCGTTTAGTACCCAATTCTAAATTTGTTATGATTGAAGGTGCCGGCCACGGAACCATGCATGATAACAAAAGCCAGAATATAAGTGTGATAAAAAAATTTTTAGATGATCTTGAACATGAATAAATTCAGGAGAAAAAAAAATACAATACAAAATGAAACACAGCGTTTCAACAACCATAATCTACCTGTTTTGCGCATGCACATTAAATGCCCAAACAGCCATCCCCTTCAGCATTGGAGAAATTGAAACCATAAAATCTTTAATTCTTGATGAACATAGAACCCTAAATATTTATTTACCCGACGGTTACAACAACAAAGAAAAATACCCGGTTATTTATTTACTGGATGGATCGGCCAACGAAGATTTTTTGCACGTTGTTGGGCTGGTTCAGTTTTACAACATGACTTTCAATATGCCAAAGACGATCGTGGTTGGTATTGCCAATGTTGACAGGAAAAGGGATTTTACCTTTCCAACAAAAATTGCGGAATTTAAAAAAAAATATCCAACAACCGGTGACTCGGCTAAATTCATTGATTTTATTGAGAAGGAATTACAACCTTTTATTAAAGCCAATTACAAAACAAACGACATTAGTTATCTTATTGGCCAATCTTTGGGAGGTTTACTGGCAACAGAAATACTGGTAAAAAAAACGGATCTGTTTTTAAACTATATCATTATAAGCCCCAGCCTTTGGTGGGATGATGAATCGTTATTAAAACAGGCACCTGCCTTGCTGCCGGGCCAAACCGACAATAAAAAATGGGTGTATATTTCGGTTGGCGCCGAAGGAAAAGAAATGGAAGAGGGTGCCAGCGGACTGGCTATGGCAATTAAAAACTCAGGCAAAAAAAATATAAAGATTGATTTTGTTCCTTTACCAAAGGAGAATCATGCTACAATTTTACACAACAGTATTTACGAAGCCTTTAAAATTTTATATCCTTACAAAGAATAAAAACATAATCCTTAATTCCCGTGAACCAATCAGGATAATTTGTGTTATAAATTAATAAAATCATATTTTATTTCTTTTGTAAATTGTACTAATTAAAAGCTAACTTATATGCTACGCAGATCATTTGTCCGCCACACAGGCTTAACCCTTGCAGGCCTTGCCTTACTCAAGAATAGTTCGCTGGCCTCGCTTTTAAGCGACCCCGCCTGGAAGATAAAAATGCTTACAGATGATATCGGCATCTTTACCGAAAAGGGCGGCACTATTGCTTTTTTGCTTACCAAAAAAGGCATTGTGGTGGTAGATTCTCAGTTCCCGGATACTGCCGGCCATTTGATCGAAGAGTTAAAAAAGAAAAGTAAAAAGCCCTTCAAATACCTGATCAACACCCATCATCATGGCGACCATACTGCAGGCAATATTGCATTTAAAGGCCTGGCAGAGCATGTGGTTGCACATGTAAATTCAAAAGCCAACCAGTTAAGGGTGGCAGCCGAACAAAAGATGGATGGTTCAAAATTTCATGTACCAGATATAACTTTTGGCGAAGAAGGCTGGAATACAAAAGTGAATAAGGAAACTATAAAAGCTTATTATTTTGGGGCTGGCCATACCAATGGCGATGCAATGATACATTTTGAGAAAGCAAATATTGTACACATGGGCGACCTGGTTTTTAACCGCCGCCATCCCTACATTGACAAAACTGCAGGTGCCAATATTGCCAACTGGATAGTGCTTTTAGATAAGGCAATTGCAACTTTTAATAAAGATACCCAGTTTGTGTGCGGCCATGCCGGTGCAGGATATGATGTTGTGATTAAAGCCGATGATTTAAAAGCTTTTGGAGATTACCTGGGCAATGTTTTAAAATATACAGAATCTCAAATAAGGCTGGGCAAAACCAAAGAAGAAATTTTAAAAGCTACAGAAATACCCGGCTCACCAGAATGGAAAGGCGACGGCATTGAAAGGCCGCTGGGTGCAGCTTATGAGGAATTGGCGGCGAAATAAAACTTCATGGTCAGACGGGACGTCAGACCATAATATTTGACTTGGTCTGACGCCCTCGCCTGACCAGGTAAAATATTATTTAGCAGCAATCAATTTTTCGAGGACGTAATAAACAATAGGGCAAAAGCTGCTGTTTTTTTGCGTGAGAGGCTGCCTTTTAATAAATACATCTTCATCCGTATAAGGAAACCGGTGACAGTCGGATGGGCGCTCTTCGTAAATTGTACAGTAATTATCAGCACCCAAAAACGGGCATGGTTTTGATTTTAAAACATAGTCGCCCTCACTGTCAATAAAAAGGTAAGTGTTAATAAAATCACCTTCCTTCATCTTTAAATATTTGGCAATACGTTTAATATCGGGTGTTTTAAACCGGGGCGAATAGCTTTTACAGCAATTGGCGCATTGCAGGCAATCAATCTTTTCAAAAGCCTCATCATGCAGGTCGGGCAGTAGTTTCAGCACTTTCCGTTTATCGGCCCGGTGCAGGTATTGCTTGTACAGTTTTTGATGATCGGCCGATTTTTTTTGCCAGTTTTGTAATAAATCCTCTTCCATTTGTACAGGTATTTTGCTGCTTATAAGCCCTAAATTTCCACAGGACAAAAGTAGCGAACTTATTAGCATTAAATCTTGTTGTGTTATCGTAAATTTGCGGCACCAAATAAAACATAAAAAAAAGCTGAATAAAGAATTACTGTACAAGAGTGGTTATTATTTCTTTTTACTAAAAAGAAACAATAACTAAGTATCCTTGCCAATGAAGCTTAATAGATATTCTTCTGTTTGGTACACAAAAAAAGTAAAACATAATCTGCTCCAATTCCCATCCTGAGCGAAGCCGAAGGAAGGGGTCAGGGGTATAAAACCACTACATCGATATGAATCTTTTTGAAGAACAACAGTACGAATTTGCAGGCCGCCACATCGGAACCGATGAGGCAGAAAAAAATGAGATGCTTAAAACCATCGGTATTGATACGCTGGATGCATTGATAGACAAAACTGTTCCTGCGGCAATACGTTTAAAAAGCCCATTGAAACTTCCGGTTGCACAAACAGAATTTGAATACCTGGATGAACTGAAAAAGGTAGCTGCAAAAAATAAGGTTTTTAAAACTTACATAGGGCAGGGATATTACAACACAATTACACCAAGTGTGATTTTAAGAAACGTTTTTGAAAACCCGGGATGGTACACCCAGTACACGCCTTACCAGGCCGAAATTTCTCAGGGCCGATTGGAAAGCTTGCTTAACTACCAAACGATGGTGTGCGATTTAACAGGACTGGAACTTGCCAACGCCAGCTTGCTGGATGAGGCTACCGCAGCGGCTGAAGCAATGGCCATGTTGTTTCATCATAAAAACAAATCGGAAAACATTACATCGCCAAAGTTTTTTGTTGACAATCATATTTTTGCCCAAACAAAAGACGTGTTGCTGACACGTGCAACGCCAATTGGAATTGAATTGGTTTACGGTGACTATAAAACAATTGCGCTTGATGAAACATATTTTGGCGCTATAGTTCAATATCCAAACTGCACAGGTTCTGTAGAAGATTACCAGGATTTTATAAACAAAGTACATGCTGTGAATGGATACGTGGTAATGGCTACCGATCTGTTGGCTCTAACTTTACTAACGCCTCCGGGAGAACTGGGAGCTGATGTTGCCGTTGGCTCTGCACAGCGTTTTGGCGTGCCGCTGGGTTATGGCGGGCCGCATGCAGCTTTCTTTGCAACCAAAGATGAATTTAAACGTGGCATTCCCGGCCGCATCATTGGTATAAGTATTGATGCTCAGAACAACCGCGGCTTACGCATGGCTTTACAAACCAGGGAGCAGCATATTAAAAGAGAAAAAGCAACTTCAAATATTTGTACTGCGCAGGCATTGCTGGCTAATATGGCGGCCATGTATGCTGTTTATCACGGCCCACAAGGATTGAAAAAAATTGCACAACGAATTCATATTGTAACTGCCGCTGTTGCCCGTAACTTAAAATATATTGGTGTAAAAGTTTTAACAGAAGATTTCTTTGATACCATAACTTTTAGAGTGCCAGATATCGCTGCCTTTAAAAAAGCAGCAACAGACGACCAGGCAAATTTTCATTATAATAATGATGGCACAGTAAGTTTATCTATTGATGAAGTAGCCAGCAATTACATTGGCGAAACAGAAAAAAATCTTAATGCCATTTTTAATGTAGTTACCGGTAAAACATTTACTTTATTATTTGATGAGGCTGATGACTTATTTGGTAAAAGAACTTCGGCATATTTAACGCACCCTGTTTTTAATACGCACCACAGCGAGAGTCAAATGATGCGTTACATCAAATCTTTGGAGAATAAAGATTTGAGTTTAAATACATCGATGATCAGTTTGGGAAGCTGCACCATGAAATTGAATGCTGCTACCGAATTAATACCGGTTAGTTGGCCTGAGTTCAGTGCAATTCATCCTTTTGCTCCTGCTGCACAAACTGAAGGTTATCAGTACATGATTAAAAACCTGGAAGATTATTTGTCGGAGATAACAGGTTTTACTGCCTGCTCCTTACAGCCCAATAGCGGTGCCCAGGGAGAATATGCAGGTTTACTTACAATACGGGCTTATCACCAGGCCAGGAATGAAAGCCATAGAAATATTGTTTTGATACCGATCTCGGCACATGGTACAAATCCTGCCAGCGCAATTATGGCGGGTATGAAAGTGGTGGTTGTAAAAAGTGATGA
>JBBRCM010000019.1:0-37761 GCA_038204855.1 Chitinophagales bacterium | reverse complement strand
GCCTGCGAAGCCGGGATGATACCCGCTAAAATGCCCACTGCAATACAAATGCCTATGGCGGTAAAAAGCATGGGCACCGAAATGAAAACCGGAAAATTAAGTGGTCCTGATAAAATAAGTGTGAGAATATACACAAAGATCAAACCAATGATACCGCCCAGAATGCAGAGGATAGTGGCTTCCATTAAAAATTCAAAAAGAATGCTGCTTTTTTTTGCTCCAATGGCTTTTTTTAACCCTATTACACTGGTGCGCTCTCTAACCGTAACAAACATAATATTGGCAATGCCAAACAGCCCTACTATTAAACTAATGCCACCAACAATTGCACCCACAATATTTACAATGGAAAAAAAGCCTGTTATTGCTTTGCTGAATGCTTCTACGCTGTTCAGCGAAAAATTATCGTCTTGCGTAGGGCTTAGCTTTCTTATCTGGCGCATAATGCCTTCCAGTTCGTCCATTAAGGCGGCGGTGGTAACGCCTTCTTTTCCTTTGGCAATTAAAATGGGGTTAGCATATTTCTCTTCAAAAATTTGTTTACTGAATTTATAAGGCAGCATTACACAATCATCGTATTGTAAACCAATGATACTTTTCCCCATTTTTTTAATAACCCCAACAATGGTTATCTTTTTACCTTTTATTTCAACCTGTTTACCCAAAGCCCTTTCTACGCTGCCAAATAAAGACTCCGCGTTTGTAAAACCAATGACACATACGTTACTGCCGGCATTAAATTCGCTGGCAGAGAAAAAGCGGCCCTGTTCAAAATTGAGTGGCTGAATAATCATTTGCTCCTCATTTACACCATATACACTTACATTTTGCAGCAGATCATCTTTGTGGGAAATACTGCTCCCCGTCTGCATAAAAAAAGCAATATCATCAAGAAGCACAGCACGTTCTCTAACCATTGCGGCCTCTTCATATTTTGGTGTGGGCCTTGCCATAAATTTCCAGAAGGGCTGATCGGGTCCCCCGCTGTAATCCCACTTATCTATGTATATGGTATTGCTGCCCAGGCTTTTTACTTCGTTTTGAATATTGCGTTCCATGCTGTTGACCGTTGCCAGCACGCTTATAATACAAAAAATACCAAAGGCAACGCCGGTAAGACTGAGAACCGTACGTAGTTTGTTAACTTTTAATTCCTGGAAAGTTAATTTTAAAGAATTGCGGATAATGTTGAGCGATTTACTCATGTTTCAAAATTACGTTTTGCATTTTGATTTAAGCTTACAAATGTATGAGCGGTTTTTGGGCTGAACATCAAATCTTTATTGAGCTTCATTGGCAGTTTATCCTGAGCGAAGCCGAAGGACACTCTTTTACATCAAATCATTGGGGAGCTTTAATTTAAGCGTAGGGGCGGTACCTTCACGCAACCATTTTTTGTTTTTCAAACCTTACCTTTGCGCCTCTAACAAAAAAAATCAATTCGTGTACTGAGCTTTCCGAAGTATCGTGTAATTCGAATAATTAGTGTAAATGAAATATCTCAACGAAATAGAAAAACGCAAAACATTCGCCATCATCAGTCACCCGGATGCCGGTAAAACCACGCTCACAGAAAAATTCCTGTTATTTGGTGGCGCTATACAAACTGCAGGAGCTGTAAAAAGCAACAAAATTAAAAAGCACGCTACCAGCGATTTTATGGAAATAGAGCGCCAGCGTGGTATTAGTGTGGCAACCAGTGTAATGACGTTTGAATACGATGGGCATCTTATAAATTTACTAGATACGCCCGGCCATAAAGACTTTGCAGAAGATACCTACCGCACTTTAACAGCGGTTGACAGCGTTGTTTTGGTAATTGACAGCGTAAATGGTGTTGAGGCGCAAACACGCCGCCTGATGGAAGTTATTGCCATGCGCAACACCCCGGTAATTGTATTCATCAATAAAATGGACAGGGATGGTAAAAATCGTTTTGACCTGCTGGAAGAAATTGAAAATGAATTAAAGATTCAGTTGCACCCCATGACCATGCCCATTAACAGCGGTAAAGATTTTAAAGGCGTGTATGACATGCATAAAAAAAGCTTGGTTCTATTTGCTGCCGGCACCAAGGCCAACGATGAAGATGTAGTGGAGATCAAAGACCTGAACGATGAAATTCTTGATAAAAAAATAGGAGAGAAAGATGCCAATACGCTGCGTGAAGATGTGGAACTTATTGAAGGTGTTTATGGTGAACTGAATGAAGCCGATTACCTGAGTGGAAAAACGGCTCCTGTATTTTTTGGCAGTGCCGTTAACAACTTTGGCGTTAAAGAAATGCTGGATACTTTTATCCGCATTGCGCCAACGCCCCGGCCAAGGCATACTACAACCAGAGATATTAAACCGGAGGAAGACAAATTCAGCGGATTTATTTTTAAGATACATGCCAACCTGGATCCCAAGCACCGCGACCGTATTGCTTTTTTAAGGGTATGCAGCGGCCGGTTTGAGCGTAACACCTACTACCATCATGTGCGTATGAATAAGGATTTACGTTTCAACAATCCCTACAGCTTTTTGGCCCGCCAGAAGGAAGTGATTGAAGATGCTTACCCAGGCGATGTGGTGGGCTTATTTGATACCGGTAACTTTAAAATTGGAGATACCATGACCGAAGGAGAAGATTTTTACTTCACAGGTATACCCAGTTTTTCCCCGGAAATTTTTAAAGAGGTAATCAACAAAGATCCAATGAAAACCAAGCAGTTGGAGAAGGGGTTGAGTCAGCTTACGGATGAGGGAGTTGCACAATTATTTACCCAGTTTGGTGGAAACAAAAAGATTATCGGCTGCGTGGGCGAACTGCAGTTTGAAGTTATTCAATACCGGCTTTTACAGGAGTATGGGGCATCTGTTCAAATGAACAACCTGCCTTTTTTTAAAGCCTGCTGGCTAACCAGTAAAGACCCTAAAAAACTGGAGGATTTTATCAAATACAAACAGGCCAATATTGCCGAAGACAAAGACAACCACTTAGTTTATTTAGCCAACAGCGAATGGTTTTTAAATACCGAAATACAGAACAACCCCGATATTGAATTTCATTTTACGAGTGAGATACATAAGTAATTAGCTAATTAGCTGATTTGCTAATGTGATGATGAGAGCTGCCTTTTTATTCAATTATGCTTAAATTTGAGTATGATAAATTTTAAGCTGGATAAAACAGCCTTTAAAATGCAAACATTTGCAGAAGCTGAAAGGAGCAAGATATTTGCAAAGGATGTTTCTCTTGAAGATCGCCTTAGAATGGCTTTTCATCTTACCTGCATCATTTATGGTATCAAAGAAGGTGACTCCTTAAAAATAGACAGGACTGTATTTTCTGCCCGAAAATTTTAATAATGCCTGATATCTTCGAATCAGATTTCAATGACTTTATAGCAGCCCTTAATGTGGCAGGTACAGAATATATGGTTGTTGGAGGGTATGCTGTGGTACTGCATGGTTACTACCGCACTACGCAGGATCTGGATATCTGGGTAAATAAAACTCCCGATAACCATTTAAAATTAAGTAAAGCCTTTGCAATTTTTGGAATGCCATTATTTGATATGACTCTGGAAAATTTTATGGGAGAAGAGTTTAATGTTTTTACTATGGGTCGTAAACCTTTGCAAATTGATATAATTACAAAGTTGAAGGGAGTAGAATTTGAAGATGCTGTTGAGCATGCATTACAAAAAGAAATGGAAGGTATAAAAGTTACGTACCTGAATCTTACTGATCTGATACAGGCAAAAACAGCATCCGGCCGATACAAAGACCTTGATGATATTGAAAAACTAACTCAATAATTCTATTCCCGCAGTTTAAAAGAAACCGAACCATTGGTTTTTTCTGTGCTTTTGATATTCACTTCGTACCGTTTTGTACCATCGTAAATAATCATCAACGCTGTATTAGGCGGTATGCTGCCCAGGTTTTCGGCGTACATCTGCAATTGGTTGCGTTGGTTGCCGGGCTTGATTTTTATCCAGAAGGTAAGTGGTTTTTCTGTGAGCATTTTATGGGTGGTCAGTATCGAATCGTTGTAAACTAATGTAATGGTATCGCCATCTACAATACCATTATCGTACAAGGTTACAGAAATAGAATCATGATCAACCGTAAACTCTTTAACGAGCTCATCGTTTCTTTTTTCAAGTACCGGTGCAGGTTTTGTAATTAGTGGAGCTGGCGGCACCACAGGCTTTTCAATTTTTTTAGGTTGAATGGTATCGGCACACAAAGCAGTTATTTCCCCGGCATTTAATGCCCGATTATAAATTCTGATATCATCAAGGTCGCCATTAAGCCAGAAAGGGAAAAGGTCATCATCCGACTTGCCAAAGAAAAGGTCTTCCCCGTTGGTAAATGTTTCCGGAAAGAAAACTGTGTATTTCAATTCGCAATTAACATACAATTTTGCAGTTTTACCATCATTGGTATAAAGCACATTGTACCATTTATTCTTTTTAATAAAATCGCCGCCATAGGGTTTAAGTACCGTGCCTGTCCCCCTGAAATTCTGGTGTATGGTATCGCACTTGCCACCATCGCAGCCCCTTCCCGAAGAAAAAAGTGCATCATCGAACCTTAATGCATAGTTACCGGGGTTGTAATTGCCTCCGCCCTTACTAATCACCTGGCTGGCATGACAAATACCACCGTAAAAGCCGGTTGGCAGCACCCAAACAGAAAGGGTGATCTCATTTTTAAAATTGAGCGAAGGTTTATTTGGAATACGCATATATTGATACACGCCATTAAAGTGGTAAGCACTATTTACATTACCAAACCGGTCGCTGGTGATGGTTGCATTGTTAAATGTGGGATTGTTGTTTTTGCCGCTTGCATCGTTGGCATTTCCATTGAAGGGATAGTAAGCCTGTAAACCTTTATCCAGATTAACCTGTGCTGTGCAAAATTCACTTAGAAATAAAAAGCAAAGTAAAAATCTTACCATATAAATCAAATGTATCTGAAATTAACTGTAAAATTAAACTTCCTGCCGAATTAAGAATATTTTAATAAAATCCTGGTTCTTTGTTACCGTATCAATAAAAAACTTCCCTTCTGTTCTTCTGTTGCACATTTTGTTTGGGCTTTAATTACATATATATAAGTTCCTGCCAGCGCAGGTTTCCCTTTATAAGTTCCATCCCAGCATATATTGGGGTTGGCAGTAGCAAAAACCAGCTCGCCGTATTTGTTAAAGATGTAGAATTGAAGTTGCTGAATATGCATCCAGTTGTTTCAACCATAGCAATCATTATTGCCATTGCCATCCGGCGTAAAAGCATTAGGCATGTAACGGGCCAGGCTGGCAGCATGCTGTATAAAAACAATAATGCTGTCGGAATTGATACAACCTGAAGCATCTGTTACTAAAACATTGTATTGCTGAGTAGTGACCGGTTTGGCAATAGGGTTTGGTATGCTGGTATTACTTAAACCAGTTGATGGAGACCATTTGTATTGAACACCACCTGATGCAAAGAGTGTTGCCTGGGGAAAAGCACAGTCAATATCGTTTGATTTGGAGATATTAATTATGGGTTTTAAACCTGCTGTAATATTTATGGTATCGTTGGCTTTACAGCCGTTGAGGCTTATGCCTGTAACAATATAAGATTGGTTTTGATTTCCAGAAAAGACGGGGCTTGCAATATCGGGGTCGCTTAAAAAAAGCGAAGGGCTCCATGAATATGAATTTGCACCGGTAGTAGTTAAGGTTAGTGTTTTGTCATAACATAAACTGGTATCGCCTATTGTTTTAACTGTCGGCAGTGGTTTTACTGTGATCTTAACTGTATCTTTTGCAAAACATCCAGCGCTGCTAAAACCGGTTACAACCAGTGAATCGGAAACCGCACCAATAAATAACGGGCCGGCAAAAGTTGAATCGTTTACGGCAGTGCCCGGAGACCAGTTATAGGTTGTTAAACCTGCTGTTGTAGTTAATACAAGCGTATCAGTTTTACAGATCGAAGTGTCAGCTAATGTTTTGATAGCGGGTGGAGGATTTACAAATATTGTTACCGAATCGACTGGAGCACATGAACCGGCGCCGGTAACTGTTAAATAAAAGGTTGTTGTTGCATTAACAGTTGCTATTGGATTTTGAATATTCGGGTTATTCAGGTTAGCTGCCGGTACCCAGATAAAACTGCCATTACCATTTCCCTGCAACACATGTGATACTAAAGTCGCAGAACAAAACGAAGTGTCTGGTCCGGCGTAAGCAAAAGTGCCGGGGCTGGGCACAAAATTGCAATCCAGGTTTGGTTGATTTATCAGAGCAGATCCATATAAAGTGCCATTGTAAGCAGGATTGCCCTGTTTATTCAACAGGTTATCAAAAGTGTAATAAGCAAGCAAACCAGGCTGGGTTGCTGGATTGGGTAAAGAGGCATTCATGTAGGTTTGCAACTGGCTTTGAGACCGGGCGACATTCCAAAAACGTACCTCATTAATATTGCCCATAAAGTTTGATAAATTGGAAGGAAGGGTGGTGAATTCATTTAACCCGATCGTTGTTATGCCATCGATCTGCACCAGGTCACCTGTTGCATTTATTTCGTTTATTAAATATCCATCCCGGTAATATCTTAGTGTACTTCCATTATAAACCAATGCAGCATGATAGTTTTTGTATAACAGGCTGTGACATTGAATAAGTATACTAAAATAACCATCAGTAGTTCTGATGCCTGCCAGTTCTGTACCCAAGTAATAAGTTTGGAGATTGCCAGATCCCGGGCCAGCTTGTTTGCTGACAAGATCAATAGAACCAACTCCATATTCAGTTGCGTATGCAATCCTTGTATAATTAGCCTCGATGGTAAATTGATGCCCTGACAGATCCAGGTCGCCAATATGTACTGCTGACGGAGTTGAGGGAGTAAGAAGCCAGTTAGTGCAGGTAGTACCAACGGCACATCCTCCTAATACGTCAATTTCACCCTGGTTAATTACCCTGTCATAAATTCTTATTTCATCCAGGTCGCCGTTGAGCCAATAGGGAAATGAAGTATTGTTTTGATGGCCGAAGAACATATCGAAAGCATTCGAAAAAGGAACTCCTCCTGCCGGTGCAGATCCTTTTAATTCGCAGTTTACATAAATTTTTTCGGTAACTCCATCCGATGTCCAAACTATGCTATACCATTGATTCAACTGTACAAATGGCGTTAATGCAACTGCATTATTACCTGTAAATCTCTCTTGTGTAGTTGTGGGAGCAGTACAGCCTGTATTTACATCTGTAAAAAGAACATAAAAATTAGAGGGCAAGGTAGTGGGCGCTGATTTTGTTATCAGCATATTTCCATAACATGGCGCCGTATTGTAGCCGGTAGGTTTAACCCAAAGTGATATTGATATTTTATTGCTGGGTATATTTAAACTTGCACTGTGAGGTATTTGCATATAATTGTCTACACCATTAAAATGATAGGCACAATTAGGATTACCAAAGCGATCTGTTGTTAATGTGGCATTATTAAAAACGGGATCATTCATATTACCGCTTATATCATGTGCATTGCTTGAAAAGGGATAGTAACATCTTAAACCAAGGTTGAGGTTAACCTGGCAAATGCTGATGTTGGCAATTAATAATAAAAACGGCAGCAATATCCTTTTCATAAGTTAATAAGGTTAAACCAGTATTGAAATTACATAACCTTTTTATTGTAATCTCTTATAACCATAGAAAAATATGATTTTTACTCCTTGATTGGCCAGGTTTACAAAACTAATAGGAAGTATATTGATTTGCCAGCTGAGGATATAAGTTGTTTTTTGGAACCACAGCATTAAATGCCAACATAATTATGTGGTGTAATGGCTTTCAGTTCTTTCTTTAAGATTAGAGAGATTTTTAACCCATTGATAAATGCATGAATCGCTTTTTTATCAATCGCAGATTTACCTCTTGTAAGTTCTTTTAATGCTTCATAAGGGTTTAGGTAATTCTCCCGCCGTAAAATAGTTTGTATGGCTTCGGCTACCACAGCCCAGTTATTGTCTAAATCGGCTTTTAGTTTTCCTTCATGCAAAACTAATTTGCTGATTCCTTTTTCGGTTGATTTGATTGCTAATAAAGTATGTGCCATCGGTACACCAATATTTCTTAATACCGTAGAATCGGTAAGATCCCTTTGCAAACGGGATATGGGTAGTTTGGCCGAAAAGTGCTCCAGCAAAGCATTGGCAATGCCCAGGTTGCCTTCGGCATTTTCAAAATCTATCGGGTTTACTTTGTGCGGCATGGCGCTGCTGCCAATTTCTCCTTTTTTGGTTTGCTGTTTAAAATAATCCATGCTGATATAGGTCCACATATCCCTGCAGAAATCAATAAAGATTGTATTTATGCGTTTGATGGCATCAAAATGTGCAGCTAGTGTATCAAAATGCTCAATCTGGGTGGTGTATTGCTGCCGTTGTAAGCCAAGTTTGTTTTCTGTAAAATCGTTGGCAAATTTTACCCAGTTGTGTTTTGGAAAAGATACATGGTGTGCATTAAAATTACCGGTTGCACCGCCAAACTTGGCTGTAAAAGGTATATAGCTGAACAGCTGTATCTGATTCTCCAATCTTTCCACAAAAACCATCATTTCTTTTCCCAATCTTGTTGGGCTTGCAGGTTGCCCGTGTGTACGGGCCAGCATGGGCACATCTTTCCAGGCAAGAGCCAGTTTACCAATAGTATGTTGCAGGTTAATAACTGCTGGTAAATATTCCAGTTCAATACTGTTTTTCCAAAGTAAAGGAATGGCGGTGTTATTAATGTCCTGTGATGTTAATCCAAAATGAACCCATTCTTTTAAATGCCCCGCATTGCAGTTATCTAATGCTTTCTTAATAAAATATTCCACGGCTTTCACATCGTGGTTTGTAACTGTTTCGGTCTCCTTAATTTCAGCAGCATCGTTCAGCGAAAATTCAGTGGCTAACTTTTGCAAATATTGTTTTGCCTTGCTGTCAAGTTTAAAGAACTTCTTTTCTGCAAGAAACAGAAAGTATTCAACCTCTACCAGCACCCGGTATTTAATAAGTGCATATTCGCTGAAATACTCACCTAAATGCTTTAGTTGTTTACGGTAACGTCCGTCAATGGGAGATATGGCAGTTAGTTGATTTAAATCCATGATGTTGCAGTAAATTTGCGGCAAAAATACACTAATTGGTACAGAAGATAAAGGCAGGAGCGGTAAGTTATTTAAACACAAAACCGCTGATCTACGGGTTTGAGGAAGGCAAAATGAAGGATGCTGTTGAACTTTTGATTGATAATCCTGCTAATATTGCAAAGCTCTTATTGAACAATGAGATAGATGTGGGGCTTGTTCCGGTTGCCATCATCCCTTTTTTAAAAGAGTATCACATCATTTCTGATTATGGAATTGGCTGCGATGGGGATGTTGCCAGTGTTTGTTTATTCAGTGATGTACCTTTTGAGGAGATTACGACCATATTATTGGATTATCAAAGCAGGACTTCGGTTGCCCTGCTGAAGATTTTGCTGAAGGAACATTGGAAGATAGCACCCGAATTGATTGCCGGGCATACCAGTTTTGAAAATAACATAGATGGAACCGTTGCCGGGCTTGTAATTGGAGACAGGGCGCTGTTGCAGAGAGGCCGGCATAAGTATATATATGATCTTGGCTTTGCCTGGAAAGAACTGACTGGTTTACCTTTTGTATTTGCTTCATGGGTAAGCAACAAAGTATTACCGCAATCATTTTGTGAAGCATTTAATGAGGCAACCGGAACGGGTTTAGAACATATTGAAGAGATAGTTGCCAAAAATCCTTTTGCAGCATTTGACCTAAACGATTATTATAACAATTGTATTAAATTCAGGATAGATTTAAGGATGCAAGAAGCATTAACTTTATTTTTGACGAAACTAAATAGCGCCGTATGAAATGAGCCATCAGAAAGTTTCTTATTTAAAGAAATGATTAAAGGCGAATTCCATGCGATAGATAAAGAACAATAAAAATAACCGCATGAAAGTTGTAATTTTTGCAGGTGGATTGGGCACCCGTATTTCCGAAGAAACCGATGCCCGGCCAAAGCCAATGGTAGAGATAGGGGGCAAACCTATTTTATGGCATATCATGAAAATATATAACAGTTATGGCTTTAACGATTTTGTTATTTGCCTGGGTTATAAGGGGTATGTTATTAAGGAGTATTTCATGAATTACTTTTTACATAATTCAGATCTTACCATTGACCTGGAAAGTAATGATGTGCAGTTTCACAGCAGCAAAAGCGAAAAATTTAAAGTAACACTTATTGAAACCGGCCTTAATACCAAAACGGCCGGCCGGCTTAAAGCCGTACAATCTTATATTGGCAACGAAGATTTTATGCTTACGTATGGTGATGGCGTTTGCGATGTGAACCTGGCAGACTTGCTGGCCTATCATAAACAACATGGAAAAATAGCAACCGTTACAGCCGTTGCGCTTGATGCCCGTTTTGGCGGCATGGATCTGTCAAAAGATGGCGAAGTGGTATCATTCAAGGAAAAAGCAAAGGATGAAAGCAAATGGATAAACGGCGGCTTTTTTATTTTAAAACCTGACGTGTTTAAATACCTGGAAGGCGATATGAGTAATATGATGTGGGAAGATGAACCGCTGGAACAACTGACGAACGATAAACAGTTACAGGCCTATCAGCACAAAGGTTTCTGGAAACCTATGGATGCGTTAAGGGATAAAATTGAATTAGAAAATCTCTGGCAAACCGGTCAGGCAAAATGGAAAACCTGGTGAACCAACAAACACTGCAAAATTATTATAAAGGCAAACGGGTTTTTATTACCGGCCATACCGGTTTTAAAGGTTCCTGGCTTATGGCATGGCTTCATCTTTTAGGAGCCACTGTAAAAGGTTATGCTTTGGCACCTGAATATGCAGAATGTCTTTTTAATGTTTTGGAACCGCTGGATTTGTGCGAAAGCATTATAGCCGATATAAGGAATAAAGAAAAATTAAAGGAAGAGATTTTATCTTTTCAACCTGATTATATTTTTCATTTGGCAGCACAGCCTTTAGTGCGACACAGCTATCAAATACCTTCCGAAACTTTTGAAGTAAACGCCATTGGTACGGCCAATTTACTGGAAGCGGTAAACGTTTTACCAAATAAATGTTCGGTAATTGTAATTACAACAGATAAAGTTTATGAGAACAAGGAGCAGGATATTTTTTACAACGAAACAGATGTATTGGGCGGCTACGATCCTTACAGTGCCAGCAAAGCCTGTACGGAGTTTGTGGTTAGCTCATTTCGTAATTCTTTTTTTAATGTAGATAAAATTGAGCAACACCAGAAAGGGATTGTTACTGTTCGTGCAGGTAATGTAATTGGTGGTGGCGATTTTAGCGAAGACCGTATCATTCCCGATATCATCAGGGCATTAAAGCAGAAAAAAATAATTGAAGTGCGTAACCCCGCCGCTGTAAGGCCCTGGCAGCATGTGCTTGAGCCATTGTGTGGTTATTTATTGGCGGGAGGATTATTGTACAACGAGCCGCAAAAATACAGTGGCGCTTATAATTTTGGGCCAGAGCCTGCTGACCATTTAACCGTAAAGGAATTGGTAGAACTGGCTATTAAAACCTGGCATAGCGGCGAATGGAAAGATACAGGAGAAAAAAGCCAAGTCCACGAAGCGCAATTGCTGAAATTAGATATCAGCAAAGCAAAAACAAAACTAAACTGGCACCCGAAATTAAATGCAGCAACTGCAATTGAGTGGACGATAAACTGGTACAGCCAAACCGATAAGATTGCTGATTTTACTTTTAGGCAAATAAATGATTACATGCATTTATGATCTTTACCGAAACCATATTAAAGGGTAGCTACGAAATTACGCTTACACCTCATGGCGACAACAGGGGTTGGTTTGCACGTACTTATTGCAAAAAAGAATTTGAACAGATCGGACATCAACAGGAATGGGTGCAGATCAATCATTCCTTTTCGGTACAAAAAGGAACGGTAAGAGGAATGCATTTTCAACATCCGCCGTATGCAGAAGTAAAAATGCTGCGTTGTATTGCAGGGGCGGTTTATGATGTTATTGTTGACCTGAGAAAAGATTCACCAACTTTTTTAAAATGGTATGGCAGCGAACTATCTGCCGCCAATAAAAAAATGCTGTACATACCGGCGGGGTTTGCGCATGGTTTTCAAACGCTGACCGACGATGCTGAACTTATTTATCATCATACCGAATTCTATACGCCTTCGGCCGAAGCCGGCATGGCTTACAACGACCCGGCCCTTAAGATTGACTGGCCGTTGCCTGTATCAGAATTGTCAGTAAGAGATACCAATCACCCGTTAATTGATTCAACATTTAAAGGATTATAAAAATGAACTGCAGATTTTGTAAGAGCGAATTGAAAGATGTATTTATTGACCTGTTTAATTCACCTGCTTCCAATTCTTTTTTAAGTATTGAAGAGCTGAATGAACCGGAAACTTTTTATCCGCTGAAAGTATATACCTGTGCAAATTGTTTTTTGGTACAGGTAGATGAGTACAAAAAATCGGATGCCATTTTCGACAGCAACTATGTTTATTTTTCATCGTACAGCTCAAGCTGGCTGGCCCATGCAAAGCAATACACCGATATGATGACCGAACGCTTTGGGTATAACGAGGATTCTCTTGTTATTGAAGTAGCATCAAACGACGGATACTTATTGCAGTATTTTAAAGAAAAAAATATTCCGGTAATGGGTATTGAGCCAACCGCCAATACCGCCGAAGTAGCTATGGGCAAAGGTATAAAGACAGTGATTGAATTTTTTGGAACGGAACTGGCGGATCGTTTTGCAAATGATTGGGATGTTAAAGCCGATCTGCTGCTGGGCAATAATGTGTTGGCACATGTACCGGATATTCTGGATTTTGTTGGCGGCATGAAAATTATTTTAAAAGATACCGGTGTTATTACCATGGAGTTTCCGCACCTGATGCAGTTGGTAGATAATAACCAGTTTGATACTATTTACCACGAACACTTTTCTTATTTATCATTTTATACAGTCAAACAAATTTTCGAATCTCAGGGATTGGAGATGTTTGATGTGGAAGAGATATCAACGCATGGTGGTTCTTTACGAATTTATGCAAAACATGCAGCAGACAACACTAAAACAATTTCAGAAAATGTGGCCGCTGTATTAAAAAAAGAAACCGATAAAGGTCTTGATACGCTGGCCTATTATGATAATTTTCAGCAAAAAGCTTTAAAGGCTAAAATTGATCTTACTGATTTCTTAATTCAACAAAAAAGAAACGGAAAAAGGGTTGCAGCTTACGGTGCCGCAGCCAAGGGCAATACCATGCTTAACTATTGTGGTATAAAAAGCGACCTGGTAGATTTTGTAGTGGATGCAAATCCTCACAAGCAAAATAAATTTTTACCAGCCAGCCATATACCGGTGGTTAATGAACAGTTTTTGAAAGATGCCAAACCCGATTTTGTTCTGATTTTACCCTGGAATTTAAAGGAAGAAATAGGGGAACAGTTGAGCTATGTGAAAGAGTGGGGTGGCAAACTGGTTGTAGCCATACCAACTATCGACATTTTTTAATTATCATTGCAAAAATTTTTACGAATGAATATTATCAGATTTAACCCTAAAATTGACGACGAAAAACGCCGCCAGCTTTTATTTGATGGCGATTTTATTTTGTATTCTCAAACTGAAGCTTTGAAAAACCTGGTGGCCTTTGCAGGAACTTTGATTGAGGAAGCTTATGGTAATCAGCCAGAAACTGCACAATTTGGAATGGATGTTGCCGATTTTATTAAACAAGCATCGGCTTTAAAAACAAAGTTTACCAACCACGCTACCACTAAAGAACTGATAAAAGCATTGTTGGCAGAAACCAAATGCGACGAAACAAAAACCTATTTTGACGTGCCCCGTTTGCGTATTGTAACCAGCGATAATTATTTAACTGCCGGTGTTGGTTATGCCTACAAAGCCCATCGTGATACCTGGTATTCCAGTCCGCAGGCACAGGTAAACTGGTGGCTGCCGGTTTTTGACCTGGCTCCTGAAAGCACCATGTCAATTTACCCATCTTATTGGGATACAACTATCAAAAATTCTTCAGAAGATTTTAACTACGATGAATGGTGTACAATCGGAAGGCAGATGGCTGTTAACCAGGTTGGTGCCGATACCCGCAAGCATCCGTTGCCAACAGAAGAAGTTAACAATATTGCTGAGACAAGATTTGTATTGGCTTCCGGCGAAGTGATGCTTTTTTCTGCAGCGCAGTTACATGCCACGGCACCAAACACTTCTGGTAAAACCAGGTTTAGCATTGATTTTCGTACGGTAAACACCGATGATCTTAATCAGAAGAAGGGCGCAAAAAATATTGATAACAAAGCAACAGGAACTACGCTCCGGGATTTTCTTAGTGCAGTAGATTTTAAAACGCTGGATGACAGTATCATTGACCAATACCTAAACTAATTTTAAACACTACAAGTTTTAAAACTTATGAGCAATAAAGAAACATCGCCAACGATGCATGATCCGGTAACACAATCTACCAACGATTACAGTTATCGCCAGGCGCTGGAAGCATATTTTAATGCAAGCCAGGGATCGGGTACTGAGAAGATGGAAAATTTTTCGAAGTATGTACCACGCCAGAATTTGGCGAGATTTCTTGCACGTTATGAAATATTTAAACTGATACAAAACATACAGGGTTCTATCGTAGAATGTGGTGTGTTGTTCGGCGGCGGGCTTATGTCTTTTGCAAACATTAGTACCATTTTGGAACCATACAATTTTCAACGCCGCATTTTTGGATTTGATACGTTCACCGGTTTTCCCAGCATTGCTGATGAAGACAAAGCTGGTCTATCTGACAGAAAATCGGCACATATGAAAGCCGGAGGTTTTTCGGTACCGGATGCTTACGAAGATTTGTTGCAAGCGATAGAAGTTTATGATAAAAACCGTTTCCTGAATCATTTTCCAAAAGTAAATATCATTAAGGGCGATTTTGCAGAAACGAGTAAAACTTTTTTGCAGGATTATCCGCATCTGGTTATCAGTTGCCTGTATCTCGATTTTGATATTTATCAGCCAACCAAAGTTGCGCTGGAATGTTTTGCACCCAGGGTTTGTAAAGGCGGCATCATCGTTTTTGATGAATTGAACGAAGAAGCATTTCCTGGAGAAACACTGGCAGTGTTGGAATATTTTGATATTAATAAACTGAAAGTTCAACGTTTTCCGTTTGAACCACGTATTTCTTATGTGGTAATGGGAGATTAATTAACGGAGTGTAGTATAGCTTCACAACAGAAAAATGAAAATACTTGTTACCGGTGCTACCGGATTTATTGGTAATTATGTTGTAAGTGAATTATTGAAAAATAACTGTCAGGTAATTGCAACTTCTTTTCATGAAGAAAAAGCAAAAGCGGCAGTCTGGTTTTCGCAGGTAAAATATATCCCTTTCGATTTAAAGAATTTTGAAGACGGCACTAATTACTATTCCTTTTTTGGAGAGCCCGATGCAATGATTCATCTTGCCTGGGAGGGGCTGCCTAATTACAAAGAAGCATTTCACCTTGAAGAAAATCTGCCAAGGCACCTGGCTTTTCTTACCAATTTAATTACTAACGGCCTGACAAACCTTACCGTAACCGGAACTTGTTTTGAATATGGGATGAAAGAAGGTTGCCTGAATGAAGAAATGGATTGCGAACCCGCCAATCCTTATGCCATTGCAAAAAATGAGTTACGCATACAATTACAACTGCTGAACGCCCACCAACCTTTCAATTTTAAGTGGACACGGCTATTTTACATGTATGGGCATGGGCAAAGCGTAAAATCCTTAATTTCGCAGCTTGACAGAGCTTTGGATAATAATGAACTGCAGTTTAACATGAGTGGTGGCGAACAGGTGAGGGACTTTTTGCCGGTTTCAGCAGTAGCAGCCAATATTGTAAAGATTGCCTTGCAAAATAAAGTGCAGGGCATTATTAACTGTTGCAGTGGAAAACCGGTTACGGTAAAGGAGTTTGTCGAAAATTACCTTAAAGAAAAAAATAAAAGTATATCGCTAAACCTGGGATATTACCCTTACACCGATTATGAGCCAATGAAATTTTGGGGCGATGCAAATAAATTAAAATTGATAAAAAGCGATGATTAAATGTCCCTTAACAGGCAGCGAAAATACACAGGTTATTTATCAGCAACAGGCAGTGCCATTAATACAAAATAAAGTGTACCCAACAAAAGCCGAAGCTGAAAAGACACCCTGCATTGACGTTACTTTGGCGCAGTCTTTGGATAATGGATTTGTGTTCAGTGCCAATTTTGATGATTCAATTATCGATTACGATGCCCACTACCAGAATGAACAAAGTAACTCGCCTTATTTTAAAAAGCATTTGGAGAGCATAATTGAAATAATGCAGGATAATAAAACACTGGATGGAAAAGTGGTGGAGATCGGTTGTGGCAAGGCTTTTTTTATGGACATGTTACTGGCTAAAGGCTATGATATTACCGGCTTTGACCCAACTTACGAAGGTGACTCTCCTAAAGTGATCAAGGATTTTTTCTCAGATAAATATTCAGGAATAGAAGCCTCTTTCATCATTCTCAGGCATACACTGGAGCATATACCTAATCCATTACAATTTATCAATACTGTGGCTGCTGCCAATAATTACATGGGTAAAATTTATATAGAAGTACCAACCTTTGAATGGATAATGAAACACAATGCCATTGAAGATATTTTTTATGAGCATTGCAATTATTTTACACTGGACACACTGCAGATGCTTTTTACCGATAGTGTTGGCGGCCACATATTTAACGGGCAATACATTTATGTAATTGCGGATCTTGATAAAGTTAAAAAGGACATTGAAAAAAAAGAAGTAACACCATATAATGCAAAATTTAAAGAGCGCCTTATCGGTTATGATGCATTGCTTACAAATGCAGGCCCAACGGCTATTTGGGGTATTGGTGCAAAGGGGTCTACATTTTTAAACCTGCTGGATAAAAAGGCGGAAAAAGTTAACTGCGTAATAGACATAAACCCTAAAAAGCAACATCGGTATGTTGGTGGCACCGGTCATTATATTATTAAGCCCGAAGAACTGAAGGAATATGGTATTGCCAATATCATTGTGATGAATGAAAATTATATCGATGAAATAAGGCCGGTAACGGAAGCTCTTAATATAAATTTGATAACACTATAAAACTGGTATAAAATGAACATGGTTGAAGCGTATAAAGAAGAATGTAAAATTAGGGTGGCAGCGCAGGGAAAGAATGAAGAGCTGCTTGGTGTGAGCACTAAGTTTGCTGCCGAAACTATTCGTGCAGGATACTCTTACAATTTTACCTGGATGGGAAGGCCGATCATTCAGTATCCGCAGGATATGATTGCCATGCAGGAAATTATCTGGGATATAAAACCGGACCTGATCATCGAAACCGGTATTGCCCACGGCGGGTCTATTATTTACTATGCCTCAATTCTCGAATTGATTGGTAAGGGAGAAGTGCTGGGAATTGATATCGATATAAGAGCCCACAACCGCACAGAGATTGAAAGCCATCCCATGAGCAAGCGGATCACCATGCTGGAAGGCTCTGCCATCAGCCCGGAAATTATTGAAAAAATAAAACCATTTTTAGATGGAAAGAAAACGGTAATGGTTTGCCTCGATTCCAATCATACACACGACCATGTATTGGCAGAACTGCAATTGTATTCTCCGTTTGTAACAGTAGGCTCATACCTGGTGGCGTTTGATACCATTGTAGAAGATTTGCCTGCTGATTTGTATGCCGACAGGCCCTGGAGTATTGGTGATAACCCTAAAACTGCCGTTTGGGAGTTTTTAAAAAGCAATGATGATTTTGTAATTAACAACGAGATTGATAACAAACTTTTGGTAAGCGTTGCACCAAGCGGGTATTTGAAAAGAGTAAAATAACTGCTGGCAGAGTTAGTTTTATGAATGCCTCGTAGAGGCAAAAGATTGGTAGAATAAATTAAAACAGCGAACAAGAGTGCCGTAGGCACGAAAGATTTTTGGTGTTTGTGTCATGCTTACGGCATTTATTTATATTGTAGCCTTTTTTTTCTACCAATATATCGTCCACAGCGGGACTGAGAATTGAGTTTTTTTTTGCTACAAAGATTATTATGGACAATTTAAAAATTCTGGAACAGAATATTGCAAATAATTTTGAAATAAGTATTGTTATACCGGTTCATAATGGTGGTGAGTATCTTAAACAATTTATACAAAGTATTTACAGCCAAACACTGCAGCCAACTGAAATACTTATTTTAGAAAATGCCAGTACCGATAATACGGTGAACTGGTTAAAAAGTTTAAACGATCCCCGGATAAAATGTTTCCCATCTGATTCTCTTTTGCCAATAGAAAAAAACTGGGACAGGATAAAAACCATCCCTCGAAAAAAATGGATGGTTCTGTCGGGGCATGATGACATCATGAAACCCGGTTTTATTGAAACCATTAAGAAGCTGACAGAAAAATATCCTGATGCAGGTTTATACCAAACCCATTTTAATATTATTGATGAAAACGGTTTGGTAAGAAGCAACTGCGAACCAATGCCCGAAAAGCAGACCATGCCTGAGTTTTTTGAAACTACACTTAATAATGGCGGCGGTTTTGCCATGCGTAGCGCCGATTATGATGCTGTTGGCGGCATTCCCATGTATCCAGGATTTTTCTTTACTGATTTTGCTTTGTGGATGAAACTTACCGCCATTTCGTACAAAGCCACTGCGGCTGAAAATCTTTTTTCTTACAGGCATCATCACCAGAATACAAGTTCAAACTCATCTGTCATCAATTTCAGCAAAGGCCTGGAAGCATTTCTGGATTACCTGTATGAGTTGAAACAAACTGATCCAACGTTCGCTAATACGTTGAATACACATGGAAAAAAGCTTGTAGAACTTTATGTAAAATCACTTTCGAACCGGCTTCTGCGGGAGGATTTTAAAAAGAGAAATTATTACACAGTAAGGCAGCTAGTTGATAAGTTTGAAGCGCATTTGAACAGGCTTACTGATAATGCTTCAAATAATCTGTCTAAAGACCCCATAGTAAAATTAGCATTGGTAATAGACAGTAATAATTTTACAAGGAAACTATTTTTGCTTTTTAAGAAGCTGTTTCCAAAACCGGTATTTAAAAATTAAACATTTCAACCCAATCAAAATAAATGGCCAAATTTAGTATTGTAATGCCTGTATTGAATGGAGGAGAATACGTTAAAGAAAGTGTGCATTGTGTGCTGGCTCAAACTGTTACTGATTTTAACTTACACATTTTGGATAGTGGCAGTACAGACGGAACATTGGAGTGGATCACTTCTTTGGCTGACCCACGAATAATAGTTCACACTTCCAATTCGGATGTTGTTTTAACAATACAGCAGAACTGGAGCAGGATGAAAACCATACCACGCAATGAGTGGATGAGTATTGTTTGTGCTGATGATAACCTCTATCCCGATTATCTTGAAGTGATGCAATCGCTTATTAATGCTAACCCGGATGCATCTGTTTTTGGAACTCACTTTGATTTTATAGATAGTAAAGGAGCTTTTATAAAAACAATGGAACCAATGAACGAAAGGTTCACTGCCTTTTCATTTTCCGAAAAATTAATTACCAATGAGATAGGGGTCGTTTGTATGATGGTAAAGTCGGCCGATTTTAATAAAATGGGTGGAGTGCCGGAATTTCCTAATTTTCTGTTTGCTGATTTCCCTTTGTATATAGAACTGGCGAGGCTTTCCGGCAATGTGGTCATATCTCCTAAAATATGCCTGGCATACCGGTTACATGAGTTAAGTACTACAAAATCATCTGTTAATGAAACCTATTACCTGGCTTTTGACAGGTACATTCATTATCTGTACTCGCTAAAAAATGTTGATGATAATTTTAGTGCAGTAGTTAATAAAACAGCCCGTAACCTTTTACAAAAAAGAGGGATCGAGTTTGTAAATAAAATTTTGCACACAGCACCAGCACAGCGAAAATTGTATAAAAATATAAAGACCCTTATACAGAAGCACAATGTGTATGCAGATATGCTGATTGCAGAGCAGCACTTCAGGCTTGAAGATCTGGCGGCTATAAAAATTGCTAAATTGATAGATAAAACATCACTGACCAGGAATTTATTTATTGCTTTAAAGAAGCGTTATAAAAAGCCAATTTTAAAATAATAGCAGAGGTTTGCTTTTAGATGGTTATTAGAATAAAAAAAACACTGGTGGCTTCATTTAAAAAATTTAAAAAAGTATTTACACTGTTGTGCTATCCTAAAATAATATTATTGTAAAATCTGCAAAAACCGGCTCCATCAAAATGTTCAACAGCATAATGGTAACTGTTTCGCCCTATTTTGTTTTTTAGTTCAACATTTGCTATCAGCACATCAAGTAAATCAATTGCCTGTTGAATAATTTTTTCTTCATCAGTTTCAGTTATTAATAAGCCGTTTTCCATCGTTGTAATATAATCAGGTATACCATCAACCGCGGTTGACAATACAACTTTCCCTCTGGCCATCATGTCCATAACTACCAATGGCAGGCCTTCGTAGGCAGAAGTGAGAATCAACACATCAGACTGGTTATACAACTCATGCAACTTCTTTTCATCCCTTAAATTACCGTAAAGCGTGCAATGTGTTTTTACTGCTGGCGGAACAATTTCTTCTACATCGCCCACAAATGAAAAATACACCGGCTTATTTGCTTCATGCATACGGCGGGCTATTTCAGCTATCAGGTGTACCCTTTTTTGAGCAGCGCCCCTGCCGACATAAATTACCTGTAATATGTCATTGTGAACCTGCTTAAATGCAGGGATATCAATTTTGTTATCGATAAAAAGTAAGCGTTTTTTATAAAGCTCATCAATTTGATTACGCTGATATTGACCTTCCACATCACGCCTGATCTTAGGGGTACTAAAAACCCGGTAGTCGATGTATTCAATGTAAGCCTGCGAAAAATCAAACCAGGTGTTCAGGTGACATAACTCAACGGTTCTGGTTCCTTTTTTTACATGCGGTAATATCTTGTAAAAGAACAGACTCTCTCCTCCAAACACAACCGGGTTCGCCGATTTATTTATCCATGCGGCAAGTATTCCCCTGAAAAAGAAATTTATAAAATGTAAGATCTTGTAATCAATATATTTCGAGAGATCAATAACGCGTACTCCTTCTATATCAAATAAGTGCCTGAACTGGTTGTTGCGGCTTCTTTTAGAAAAGATGATCAACGGTTTTGAGGACCTGATGCAATTCGTGATATCGGCATTTACTTTTATGGACCCGCCAATAGTAGCCGATGGAAAAAATAGAAAAACATGGTGCTGAGACTTAAGCGGAAAAAGTATACCTGCCATTTTACCCAACCAAACAAATGGCAACATAAAAATGTACTCGGTATTTCGTTTTACGATTGCTTTTTTATAAGTCATGCAGGGGTAGCAAAATATTTGTTTATGAGGCCGGGTAAATACTGCTTGTCAAAATTAATTTTTAATTCATTCAAAACCGGTATTATTGCTGACGTATCTATTGAAAAAAAATGTCCCTTATCAATCGAAGTATAATTTGCCTGCAATTTTAAAGCCTGTTCCATGGTGCTAATAATTGCTGTAACCGGATAGTTTTCTGTGTTGGCAATATTTACTATGCTGTTTTTGAAAAGTTTATTTTGTATGATATGATCCATGATCATAAAGGCATCATCAATATCGATCAGGTTTCGCCAGGTATTTACCCATAAGGAAAAGGGCGACTGATCAACAATATGATTATAAAAAAAATTTAGAATGGTATTGGGGTTACCGGTGCGACCAGCCAGGTTTGAGATGCGGAAAATATAATATTGTCCTGCTTTTTCTTTAACAAGATCTTCCAACGCTTTTTTATGAAGCACATAGGCAGATCCTTGTTCTTCATGATCATAAAAACTGCAGGTGCTGAAATATATGAATGTTTTGCCGTCATAGTCATCCAGGCATTGAAGCAGGAGTACTGCTTCTCTTTTATACAGTTCTGCATCGGAAGTTTTGGAATTGGAAACCCCTGAAGCAAACACCAGGAAACGTTTATCATCCCTGTATGAGCCGAACCGTTTTGCTATTAAACCGTTTCCAATTACCATTATTATGTGTTTTTAAACAAAGATATTAAATGTCTGAAATGTAGTTTGTGAATTGGTAATTGATGTAGTTGTACTGTTCTTTTTTTTATTCATTTTATGTTGCGGACGATTATGTTGATACCAAATTAGTTTCGGAAAAGCAGCAGGTCAATTTGTTCTTTGTTGCCAGTAAGCAATAATGTCAGCAAGGCTTTTTTCAATCGGTATCAGCGGCTCCCAACCCAGCCTTTTTTTTATTTTTTCGTAAGACCCAATTATTTTCTTATTCTCATTAGGCCTTATCAGCGCTGGATTTACTTCAACGGTAATATCAATATCCAGCAGTTCACTCATTTTAATTATGATCTCCTTAAGTTCTATACCAATGCCCGAACAGATATTATAAACCTCGCCACTTACTCCATTTCTCAGCAAAAGATAATAGGCTTTTACCACATCCCGTACATCCACAAAATCCCTGACAATTGATAAATTACCCGCAACGATTTTATTATCATCGCTATTACGGGTTGCCAATTGTACCAGTTGTTTGGCGAAGGATGAAATTACAAAATTCTCTTTTTGTCCCGGGCCAATATGATTGAAAGACCTGGTAATGATGATATCCTGCCCATAACCATCGGCATATATTTTAGATAACATTTCCTGTGATATCCTTGCTACCGCATAGGGGCTCAGGGGCTTTAAAGGGTGCTCTTCTGTGAGCGGTAGTTTTGATTCTTCAACTTCGCCGTATTCCTCTGATGAACCAACCGATAAGATGCGGCACTTAATATTGTTTACCCTTACCTGCTCAACCAGGTTTAGAAATATGTTGGTATTATTTACAAAACTTTCAAGGGGTGTTTGCCAACTTTGCGCTACGCTGCTTACAGACGCAAGATGCAATATATATTCGGGTTGAAAATCACGAAGGGTTTCATCAACCATACTTTTATTCAGCAGGTCAATATTTTTATAGCTGATGTTAAGCCCGGGGTAAGTATTGCCGTTCGTAGCAGGAGCGTGTTTATCTACGCCCAATATTTCTGAACCAGGTTCAACTGTTTGTAAAAAATCCAGAAAATGTGTACTGACAAAACCAGCAAACCCGGTAATAAGTATTTTCATCCAAATATAAATTAATTGATTAACCGGCAGGCATTGATACGCTTGAAAAACTGTCGGTGAGAATTTACTGAAACCAGTATTTAGCAGGTGCAACCACCATGTACAGGTTCAAACAAACAAAATGCCCTTGCAGTAAATTTTCAGCGGTGTCATTACCAGTTGTGCTAAAAGTACAAAAAAATACCCCTAACCACGTAAAAGAGCAGCAGCTTTTTCAGCAATGTTATCCCAGCTAAAATGCTCAAAAAAAGCCGGGGGGATAGAACTGTTGGTATCTGTTACAAATATCTGCCTGGTAAAAGTTTCCCAATCATTATCTTCTATAACTTTTAGCTTTTCTCCTGCAATGCCTGCCGGTATACCTATTGCACCGCTCCTTGTGCTGATTACAGAAAGGTTGTATCCCAGGGATTCAACCACTTTTGTTTTAATACCGCCACCTTCAATCACCGGGTTTATAAAAAGGTCCGCACCCTTAAAAAAAATACTAATATCTTCTACAAAACCGGCAAAAATGATATTCTTATCGTAATAGCCTTTTAAGCTATCATAAGTTCCTGAAAGTTTGCTGCCACAGATAATGATCTTGTATTTGAAAGCAGGTTCTTTAAGCAGTTGCGGATTTATTTTTTCAAGAATAATATCAAGCGCTTCAGTGTTGGGCCTGTAATCTAGGGTGCCGTTAAAAAGCAAAATTCTTTCATCACTGTCGATACTATAGGTGTCGCAAATAAACTTTCTGGCAACTCTTTTTTCTGCTGCTTCCGGCGCACCATTCATTTCAAAACCGTATGTAATGGTGAAACATTTTGCAGGGTTAAGTTTAAATTGGTTGATACCATAATCCCTGTCTTCGTCCGTTATAAAAAAACTAAGGTCTGTGTTTTTATGTGCCATTTTTTCATAGTGCCACAAAATACCCCACCACCATTTACCCATACTTTTAAAACGGGTGGTCTCTATATTGTGGCAATGAATTATCAGTTTTACTTTACAAAACCATTTTAGTAAAATACCGAGCCAGCCGTAATAAGGTTGCTCCAGGATGAGGTGTGTTATTTTATTCTCTTTAATAAATTTGCGTAGTAAAAAAAAATAGGAAGGATTAATATACCTGAATTTGCTGTTGCTTAAAATGTTATGCACGCTATAACTGGCAGCAAAAGCTGGGTCATTATTCCGGGTGGTAATGCAACTGTAATCAACTCTTTGTCCCAGGTATTCATTAAATAAAGCAATATTTTTTTGTCCACCCATTTTGGGGGGCAGAAAATTGTAAGAAACGATTGTCAAAACTTTTATCCCGTCTGTCATTTTATTTTTTATATGCTACTATATTTACAAATGGGGAAAGCCAATAGCCTTTTTTACCGATGATTTTTATGATACGGTTAAAGCAGGCAGTTGTAAAATTAAACAAGCCATATTTATAATGTGTATCCCAAAAGCCGGGTGTATAATCTGCAGAAAATCCGGCATCTTCTATAATGGTCTTGTAATTTTTACGGGTCAATAAATTTTCAGCCCATACACCTGTTTTATAATCGCAGGTATTGGTGCCTAAAAATTCAACGGTTGGCACAGGTTGCTTATTTACATACAATTCTATTGCATTTGTAAAATCGTCAAATGCACGCCCACGGGTAATTTCAACCAACTGCTGCAGATCGTTTGCAGAAATGCCCGGTTGCAATTCTTTAATACCAGCTTCCCGGTGGCCTTTGAATTGTGTATTCTCTACCCTGCGATGTACGCCAAAATGTTTTAGCCGCATGGCAATATTGTGGTAATTGGCGGTGGTGGTTGAATAGCAAATGGTAGTTAAGCCCGACCTGTACAATTTTGTATAAAAATCACGGAGCCTGTAAATATGCTCCACCACATTGCGTGAAGCAACAATATGGAAATGGATATTGTTGTTTGATGTGCAATATTCAACCACAGCATCAATATCACCGGTGATAAAACCTGCAATACTTATATTTAGTTTATTGCAGAGCTTTTGTGCATTTTGGGTCCAGCTTTCAAAATAATCATTGTAAAAAACCTCTTTAAAACCAACCTGGCTTGCCAGTAAAAAAAGGGTTCCCAGGCCGGCTCCGTAGTCTAACAGGCTTATTGATGACAGCGGTTTATTTATCTTTTTTACAGACTGGTAAATAATATCTGCACTGCTTTGTATAGAAAAAAACAAACGCCTGCCTACATGATGATTACTAAAATAATATTTGCCAAATTCATCAAATTCCAATGCATCAATATCCAGGTTCTTCAGTTGATGATATAAAACATTTGCTTTTTCATTAATTAACCGGGCCAGGTCATCATGCGGCTCAATAAATATAAATGATCGGTTTGTGTTCAATGGGTTAAGCGTTTTTAGATGTGCATCTGTATAAAATCTTAGTAAACAATTTTGCTGTCAGTCTGAGCTTTTCGAAGACGGCTTAGTTTAATATATCCCGGCTTCGACAAATTGCTAATGACAGGTATTATAAAGGTTGGTAAGCAATTTTTTACAAAATTGGATTTAGCCACGAAGACTCGAAGACACAAAGGAAAATGCGTAGCATTTTTCTACTTCGTGTCTTTGTGCCTTCGTGGCAAACCCTTTTCACAGCGGAGCTGAGAAAAAAATCTTATTGTCATTTCCAAAGAGCTTAAAACATTTTTATGACTGCCTCAACCTGACGGTTTTTTACACTATGCAATACTGTTTTTTAAATCTGTAGTTGATTTATTCCTGTTTTTCCATGCCATAAAAAAGCAGAGTAAAATAAACAGTACCGAAGCAATGTATGAATACCTGGAAATACTTTCTCCCTCTCTTACAGATGCAGGGTCAAAAATAAATTCGATGCTGTGCTTGCCTGCAGGTATCGCCAAACCTCTTAAAGCATAATCGGTTTTGCAATACGCAGATTGCTTGCCATCAATATATGCCTGCCATCCCGAAGGATAATAAATTTCGCTGAACACTGCAAATTGGTTGGTAGCTGCGTTGAATTCATATCTTATTTCATCATTATTATTCTGTAGCAATTTGATGGTAGCTGTTGAATCAGCAACAGGAGAGAACGGCACCGCAGACTTAAACCTTTCATCAACAAAGGCAACCTGTTGGGGATCAAAATTATTTAAGCCATTCATTTCTTCATCAGCATTCTTAACAAATTTTACTTCGTTCACCAACCAGCAACTGCCCATAGCAAAAGGATTGGGTATTGCCTGTGTTTGTTTAGGGTCTCTTTGATCGGGCACTATCACATATTTCATGTTCAGCATGTTCAGCACCGGAAAACTGTCCTTAGCCATCTGGTTAGTAGTCCAGGCCTGTATATTTTTATAGATCTGCCTTTCAATCAAATCCTGGTAAAGGCCAAGCTTTGCTGGGCTGTAGCCACCAATGGTATTGTGTTTGTATGATGCAATGGCATCGTTAAATGAGTTGCCAATGTCAAATGCATATCCACCATTTCCATTGGGGAAAGCAAGGTTTAAAACCCTGTAATAGCCGGTATCCTGTTTTATCTGCAGGTCTGCACGGGTATCAGCATAACCGCTTTCCAGATCGGCAGGTTCGATAAAATTTTCTTCTTTCAAATACCGCTTGCTTACGCCCATTAAATCTATTATACAAAAAATAATGAGTGCTGCATAAACAATAACCGGCTTAATTTTATTTTTTGCGTATAAAAAAAGTACAGCAATCAGTACAGCAATAAACCCTAACGAACGCCACATATCGCCCAGGTAAAAAGATTGGCGGTCAGCTTTTAATGCACTGAAGTAAGCCCTGGAAAAATCTGCACCCTTGCCCTGCAATGCTTCATTTATACTCTTACGAAGTTCACTTGTTGCTGTATTGCTGAAATCAGCAAAGAAATAAAACGATACCATAACAAGCACGACGCCACCGGTAACATACAGGCATTTTTTAAAGAGTGGCCATAATTTTTCTTTTTCGGTTTTAATAAACTCGTCTAGAAATATTACTGCCAGTAAAGCTGCCGAAAGCTGCGGTATAACCAGCGCCATAGAAGGTGCCCTGAATTTTTTATAAAAGGGCAGGTGATCGAACAGGAAATAATTTACCGCTTCAAAATTTTTACCCCATGCCAATACAATACCAAATAAAGTTAACGCCACCAGCCACCATCTGTGCTCACTTTTTGAAAAGAAAGCTCCAAATAAAAATAGCAAACAAACTATGGCACCCAGGTAAACCGTACCCTGTGTATTTGCCAATTCGCCCCAATACATTGGCGATTTTTGATAAACCTCCTGCGCTATTCCCTGTGGTAATGTTTGTGCATTTTCTTGCAAAACCTGCATGGCTTTTGATTCTTCACTTAATCCCTCGCTGGAACTGCCGCCAAAGGCGTTTGGTACCAGCAAGGTCATGGTTTCGGCCTTACCATAACTCCATGTAAAGGCATAGTCTTTATCAAGACCGCCCTTCGTTTCATTCTTTTTATCTTTTTGTGTAAGTTCACTACGGCCACCACGCATGGTTTCTTTACTCATTTCGTAAGTTGGCCAATATCCAAAAGTCATGGTGCCTAAAATAAGAGCAGCTACTCCAATGCTTATTACACCCGATATAGCCAGGTGTTTTATTTGTTTTTCCCTGATTGTTTTTATAATAAAGGGAATGGTGCTGAACACCGCCATCAGTAATGTGTAGTAAACTATTTGCTGGTGGTTTTGCCCCAATAACAATACACCCGATATTAACAAGACTGCTGCACCCATCCAGTAATTCTTTTTAAAAATTAACTGCAATCCTGCAAGCACAGCAGGGGCATAAGCCATTGAAAGCAACTTGGTATCGTGTCCACCAGCAATCAATACCGCGTTATATGAGCAGTATGCATACGCTATGCCGCCCAGAATGCCTATCCATGGGTTAATGCCAATAACAATACACAACAGATAAAAACACAGTGCTGCTAAAAAAAGGTAGTAAACCGGTTTGGGTAGCCCGAGCGTTACAACACTCTGTATATAACTTAAATTAATGGTCATAGGCTTTTTAGGGCCTAATGCTATCTGGTAGCCGGGCATACCACCCATCATGCTGTTAGTCCATTTTGGTAAATGCCCGTTTTTTTTATTAAACTCAATGGATTGGTTTGCCATGGCCCTCCACTGTATTACATCGTTTTGCTGCACGGCCTTGCCTTCAAGCGCAGGCTTGGTTAAAAATACCGACAGTAAAAGGAAAATAACTACGGCTGCCAGGTGCGGTAAAACCTGCTTAAAATTGATTTGCTTCATAATAGATTTTTGCTTCGGCAAAATAATGCTAAAAAATTAAAAGATGGTTGTAAAATATTAATGGTTCTTTTCAAGTCGCAGCAGGTTGCCGGTACGCCAACCGGGGCGGCCCACCTGCCAATTAAAAAGCCACTGGTTAAAGTGGCCTTTTAAATATACTTATCTGTTTGTATTAATTTCCCATTCCCTGCGATGCATTCTGCATACTGTCCATTTCGCCTTTCATACTTTTCTTTTTAAACAACGATACGTCCATTTTACCAAAACGGTAATTAAAGCTCAGCCGTAAAATCTGTGGATCTCTGCGGCGGCTGTTATCCTGCACAAAATATTGAGATTCGGAATGGGTTGCATACAATTTGGTTCTGAAAATATCGTTCATCGACAGCGTTAAAGATGCAGCTTTGTTCTTCATAAAATCCTTTTTAACGGCAATATCAACTCCGTAATTAGGTTTGATATATCCCTGTGCACCAATTTGGGGGCCGCCCCACATCATCATACCGCCGCCTCCACTGCCCCTGCTGTTGGGAGGTAAAATTGTTTTGGCCTGGTAATCTCCGCTTAATTGTATAGAGAAATTCTTAGGCAACGTAAATGAATTATTTATTTTACCAAACATGCTTAATTGCGAATTATCAGCACCGCCGGTTATTGCTCCTGCTTTAAGCGTGGAATTATACAGGTTTACATTTACACTGAAATCCCACCACTTGGTTAACTTGGTTTTGGTGGTTAATTCCACACCCACATTATAACTGGTGTTTGCGTTGGTATAAGAAGTTATCAACACAGTATCAGGCTTGGCATTGGGATCAGGGTTTTTATCGCGGTATTGGTAATTGGTAATTAAATCATTGGTATTTTTAAAATAGGCGGTAGCCAGAAAACTTGTTTTTTTACTAAGCTGATTCTGGTATGATATTTCAGCCAGGTTGGTAAATTCTGGCACCAGGTTGGGATTGCCTATTGATAAATTTAACGGATCCGAGATATCGTAATTAGGTATTAACTGGAAAAAATTAGGCCTGTTTATTTTACGGGAATAGTTTAACTGTATATCGGATTTATCATTGAGCTTGTAAGTAAGGAAAGCACTTGGAAACAAGCTGAACGGGTAATCATTTTTAAATTTCTTATTTGTACTGATCAGGGTTCCGGTATAACTGGAGCTTTCGGCCCGTAAACCAAGCTGGTAAGTAAAACTTTTAATTTTTTGACTGAAAGTCAGGTAAGCAGCATATACCTGGTCATTAAATTCATAATCATTACTGAAACCGGGAATCAAAACATATTTTCCTGTTCCGTCCTGAATGTAGTTAGATAATGTACTTACATAATTTCTCACAGCACCCCTTATTCCCATTTCCATCTTTATATTTTCTGAAATGGGATTTACAAAATCTGACTGGGCGGTAAAGAATTTAGTTGTTCCGCCACCACCGGTGCGTTCAACAAATGCTGCAGTTTTAGGATTGCTGTTACTATAGAAATATTGGGTTTGGTAATCGCCTGAGTTATCATTTTTACTGTTGTTGTAATTTGCATCTACCGTCCACTCTTTATTTGCTTTGGCAAAATTATGTTTGTAGCTGATACTGGCTCCAATATTTCTGAACTGAAAAGATGTTCTGGTATTTCTAATTCCCAAATCTGTTAACAGCAGGTTGTTTTTATAAAGCGTATCTCTTTGCATGTTGATGTAATCTGTATTGTTAAACTGCCCTTTTACAAAAGTGCCACCAACTGTTATTGTATTTCTGTTATCAATAAAATAATCAAAACCGCCTCTTAAAAAAGCAAAATAACCTTTACTGATCGGTTTATTGTTTTGTAAAAACAGCGATGTAGTATCGTTTCTTAAAAAATTTGTTCGGTCGCTTACGTTTGTACTGATTGATTTACGGTAGTTTAATCTGCCTCTTGCAAAAAAGTTGATCTTACTTTGTTTTATATTGATATCGCCACCAATTGCAGGGCGCAACCTTGAGTCTACGCTGGCATTGATATTTCCATTGTAACCGGCTTTCTTATTTTTTTTCATCACAATATTTAATATTCCTGCACCGCCGCCGCTTGCATCAAATTTTGCCGATGGGTTGGTGATGATTTCCACACTGGCAATTTCATCTGCCGGTATCTGGTCTAATGTAAGGGTAGTGGGCCTACCATCAACAAATATTTGCGGAGCAGCATTGCGTAAGCTAACGTTGCCATCAATATCTACATTTAAAGAAGGTATATTTTTCATTACATCAACTGCGGTTCCTCCAACGCTGGTGAGATTTTTCTCCACATTAAAAACCTTTCGGTCAATTTTCATTTCAAGCAGGGCTTTGCTGGCGGTTACGGTTACGTCCTGCAACTGTTTAGCATCAGGCTCCATTTTAATATTGCCCAAATCTCTATCTACTGCATTCAGCATGCTGCTCATGTCTCCGGGTTTTCCACCGCTCATATTTAACTGAAAAGCAACCTTAACTTCGTATGGCTTAAAACCTATGGCAGTAATTTTAAGCTTGTACTGCGCCATTATGTTTATGTTCTCTATGCTGAATTCTCCTTTCTTGCTGGTAAGCATACCTCCAACAACCACGTCCTTACGTTTTTTGGTTACTGTATCAAATTTGTTTTGAACAAGCTGTACCGATACTGCTTCCAGTGGTTTATTATTGGCAGAATCTATGATCTTACCATAAAAATGCCCCATGTTCATATTTTGTCCGCCCATTTGGCCGCGGTTTCCTCCGCCACCCGGCATTTGTGCATAGGTAGCTGAAATGCTTACCGTAAAAAAGCAGATGAGTAAGATTTTAGCTGAATTTATCATTAGTAATCTTGTTTTCAATTTTGCTATTAAATAAAATTTTTGCAAAGAACCTTCTAAAAAGCCACAATTATATTACTTAAGATGATGAGTGGTATTATAAAAGGAAGGAATATTGTTGACCTAACAAATGGTTAGTTAAATAGTTGGCTGTTGAGGAATAAATGTGCCAGTCCGGTAAGTAAACCAATGGATGCACCAAATAACTGTATTTTTATCAGTTGTTTTTTTGCAGAACTATAAACCAGGTCCTCGGCTTTTGTAATAGAGAATCCCGCAATTTTATCAGAAACTTCTTTTTCAATATCAAGGTCTTTTTCAAGGTTCGTTACATAACTTTTCAACAATGCCGGAAAAAGCGTTTCCAGTTCGGTTAAGAAAGCTGTTTTAAGCTGGTTGATGGTTTTATCTCCGATCATCATTGAAAGCATGGGAAAGGTTTCTTTTAACCGCACTCTTAAAAAACTGTCAATATGCGTTTCAATTTCAGGTTTAAGTTTATTGAAATTTTCGGGATCAGTAACTTTTTGCTGCAGGGCTTTAAATGAAAATAATTCAGTACTAACCATTTTGCCAATTTTTTCTGCAATCATTTGCTGGTTGGCAGGCAATATGCCCTGTATTTTAAAACCCGCCACGTTAATTGGTTTAAGCGGCCTGAACAGTAGCTTAATGCAAATCCAGATTACAAACCAGCCGGTAAAACAAGAAACAAGAAGCGGTAAAATGTATTGCAATAAAGCCATGTAAAAATAAATTTGGGGCTGTAAAAGTAAGCCATTAAAGCAGGCAGTTCAAATTGTATTTTGAATGAGCGGTGTTTTTCTTTATTTTTGCAGCCGGTAAAAACGGTAGTCGTAGCTCAGTTGGTTAGAGCATCAGATTGTGATTCTGAGGGTCGGGGGTTCGAACCCCCTCGATTACCCTGAAACAGGTTCCCCGCAACGGGAGCCTGTTTTTTTTAACGTAATAGGGAATGGTTGTATCAAACCCGATAAAATGCCTACGATTACCGTTCATCCGTATCGTTTTCCACAAAATCTGGTTTAACAAAACATTAGTCTGGTAGTTTACGTTAATCATCACTGTAAACAATGGTTTTCCTTTATTTTTACATTATGCAAAAAATTGCGCAATTTATGATGAGTAAAAAATTCATACCCGTAATATTGGTACTTACAGCCGCAAGTGTTTTTTTGGCTTTTAAAAGCCAGGGAAGCACCGACCATGATAACCCAAAATCAAAGTACACCCGTATCATCCGTAATGTAGGAGTGTTGCTGGAACAGGGACACTACAGCCCCAAAACCATTAATGATGATTTTTCAAAACAGGTGTTAAAGAAATTCCTGGAAGAAATGGACGGCGACAAGAATATTTTTTTACAAAGCGATATTGACGGGTTTAAAAAATTTGAGAGTAAGATCGACGACGAAATCCACGGAGCCGAGCTGGTTTCTTTTTTCAACATCAGCGAAGTTTATATAAGCCGCTTAAAGGAAGCCGCTGCTTTCTATAAAGATATTCTGGCAAAACCTTTTGATTTTAGCAAAGATGAAGAAGTTATGTTGGATCCCGAGAAATTAAGCAATCCTAAAACAGAGGCTGAAAGAAAAGAAGTATGGAGAAAACGCTTAAAATTTCTGGCGCTGGACCGCTACAGTCTTGCACTTGATACCCGGGAAAAAAATAAGGATTCTGCTAATTTTAAATTTAAGGCCGATTCTACGTTAGAAAGAGAAGCAAGAGATGGAGTAAGGAAAAACATGGATCGCTTTTTCGCCACCAAAATAACCCGTGAAAATAACGATGAGAATTTCAGCACATTCGTAAATGCGATCACCAGCACTATGGACCCGCATACTGATTATTTTGCACCGGTTGATAAACGTTCTTTTGATGAATCAATGAAGGGTAGTTTTTTTGGTATTGGTGCTCAGTTAAAAGAGGATGATGGTAAAATAAAAATAGCCACGCTTATTTCCGGTGGCCCCGCCTGGAAGGGTGGCGATTTAAAGCAGGAAGATGAAATAATTAAAGTAGGTCAGGGTAACGATGAACCCGTGGATGTTACAGGTTATTCTGTAACCGATGCTGTTAAACTGATTCGTGGTGCATCAAAAGGATCTATTGTAAAATTAACTGTCAGAAGATTGGATGGAACCATAAAAGTTTTATCTATTGCCAGGGATGAAATAAAACTGGATGACACATTTGCGAAGAGTGTTATCATTAACGGCGACCGCAAAATAGGTTATATCTGGCTGCCTGAGTTTTATGTTGATTTTGCCGATCCCAATGGTGCAAAATGTTCTGAAGATGTGGCTAAGGAAATTGAAAAACTAAAAGCTGAAAATGTAGAAGGAATTATCATGGACCTGCGTGGCAACGGCGGAGGCTCTTTACCCGAAGTAGTGAAAATGGTTGGTTTGTTTATTGAAGATGGCCCCGTTTGTGTGGTTAAAGGCCGGGGCGAAGACAAGCCGTATCAATGGAAAGACAAAGATAAATCTATTTTATATACTGGTCCGTTAACGGTGATGGTAGACGAGTTCAGCGCCAGTGCATCTGAAATATTTGCAGCCGCTATACAGGATTACAAACGTGGAATTGTAATTGGCAGTTCATCAACTTATGGTAAAGGAACGGTGCAACGTAATATTCCATTAAATCCAGAAAGTGAGAATCCCATATTCAGCAATAAGAATGTAGAGGACCTGGGTTCTGTTAAACTTACCCTGCAGAAATTTTACCGGGTTAACGGCGGAGCTACACAGTTAAAAGGTGTAATTCCTGATATTGTGGTGCCTGACAGGTACGAAAATTTGAAATTCAGAGAGAAAGATAACATCTCTGCACTGCCATGGGATGAAATTCAAAAAGCTGAATATAAACCATGGACAAGCACCATCAGCAATGATGTGGTAGTTAAGTATAGCGATGCACAGATCGCTAAAAACAGCACCTTCAATAAAATAAAAGAAAATGCTGCATGGCTTGAAAAGTACAGTGATAAATCCTACCCATTAAATTTATCTAAGTATCGTGAAGAGCAGAAGCAGGCTAAAGCCAAACAAAAGGAATTGGAAGACCTGTATAAACTGAATAAGGAATTGAGTGTAAAAAATATTCCTGTTGACCTGAACGCTATTAATGCAGCAAAAGAAAAAATTGATAAAAATGCAGCCTGGCTAAAAAGAGTAAGCGGCGATATTTATATTGATGAGACCGTGAAGGTGATGAATAATATGATCAATCAAAGCGCTACTGCTAAGGTGAATCAGACACAAACAAACAAGCAGAATTAAAAAGTAAAAAATAAAAATTAAAGATGCCGTTGCGATTTATGCGACGGCATTTTTGTTTTATGATCGGTTTGGGTTGGTTTCACGCAGGGGAAACAGGGCAGGGGAGGACGCAGAAAATTAAGCTCTGCTTCCTCAGCTCTGCAGCGGTCTCAGCGTGAAATTTTTTCTCATAAGTATCTTTCTTCTATTACATTTTTATGATGGTAAAAATGACCGAGCGTTATAAAACCAAGACTGATGACGCTAACCGGGTTGCTGTTGGATATGCCTGAGGCGGCCATCGCATCGTTGGTAAAGCTTTTGTACAGCAATTCTGTAGTGCTGCGAACGGCTAAGTATTCATCAATCAGATTTTGCCAACTACGCTCATTGGCGTTTGAATTTGCTGCGTAGGTATTCTCATCAAACCCGGGCAGCGAAGCGGTTTCGCCACGGGCAATGGCAAGTGCACGGTAATTGAAAATGCGTTCGGTATCAATCATGTGCTGCAATAATTCTTTTAAAGTCCACTTACCGGTATCGTAGGCATGCATCGATTTTTCTTCTGTTATTGAGTTGAGTAATTCTTTTATAACCGGCAACTGGTTTTTAAAACCGGTAAGCAGGTCTTCATCGGGCACCAGGCCAACATATTTTTTAAAATAAGGTGGGTAGGTGGTTGGGGATGGTTTTGGCATATTGAGTCTTTTTTTTGAAATATGAAATTACGGAAAACATAAATTAAAATTGAGGAAGGATGATAAGCGGCTCACTCTTTACCTGCCCAATCATTTTCCTTCCAGTTCTCTCAACCGGGTTTTTGCCTCTTCGTAACCAGGATATAATTGAAGCGTTAATTTATAATATTTGATGGCATCTTCTTTACGGTTGAGGGCCAGGTAAATATTGGCCATGGTTAACATCACCAGGTCTTTATCAGGAAACTCAGCCACATTGTTTTCAGCAATTATTACTGCATCATCCAATCTTTTTAAAGTTAGTAATTGTTCTGCAATAAAATTCATGGATATCCAGTCGATGTAATAGTGTGCCGAATCTGCTTTCATTATTTTGTATTCCTCAACCGCTTTACCTGCACCCATTTCTGCAATATTTGTTTCCATCTTTTTGTGTACCGGCTGTTTTAAAACAACGGGTTTTTTGTACAATACTTTAACCAGGTTTTTTATGATGCCGAAAAAATCAGTGGGAGAACTGTTGCAGAGAATAACTGCAAAACTGTTGCTGGATGGTATGCGTATGGCAAAGGAAATAAAGCCTTCCGTCATTCCTAAATGAAAATTGGCAGTAATGCTGTCGGTGGGTGTGTATTTAAAATTCTGGTTAAACCAGCCATAGCCATACCGGGCAGGGCGGATGCCCTCAGTAAGCATCTCATCTGTAAGCTGTTTGTTAAGCAGGGTATTGGCTGATATTGCCATGTGAAATTTAAACATGTCTTCAACTGTAGAGTAAAGGTCGCCGGTGCCCATGGTGTTCGACTGGTCCCGAAAATCGGAGCTGGTAAAGCCGCCGAAACTGTAATCGTAACCAGTCGCCCGGTTGGGAACGATCTGTGTATGCAGGTAAGAACCTGAACTGTTCATCCGCAGGGGTGTAAAAATATCATCCTTCATAAGTTGTGCGTAGCTTTTGCCGGTTACTTTTTCCATGATATAGCCCAATGTAAAATAACCCCAACTGCTGTAGGCATAGCCGGTGCCGGGCTTAAATGCAAGTGCCGAATCCATGTATATTTTTACATAAGCCTCCCGGCTGAAACTTTGCCTGCTTATGCGTGGAAAAAATCTTTGATGATATCGTAATTGGGCATGCCCGATGTGTGGCTCAGCAGTTGCCTGATGGTAATTTTCGCTGCGGGCTTGTTTGTAAACTCCGGTAAATAATCGGCGATCGTTTTATCTAAACTTACCAAACCTTTTTGCACCTGTATCAGCATCAGCATGGCTGTTAATGGTTTTGAAACCGAGCCAATCATGAATTTGGTGTCTGTTTTGTTGGCAATGTTCCACTCCCGGTTTGCCAAACCAAATGCATCTTTGTAAATAACCTTACCGTTTTCTGCAACCAATACGGCACCATCAAACATATTGTACTTGTGATATTGTTTCATGATGGAGGCAAGCTTTGCCGGGTGGTTTTGTGCAGCAAGCATGGCAGCCATTGCAAGGCAGATACAAAGCAGTGTAATTTTTTTTAAAGGCATAAGGTGTTTTTTAAAAAATAGTGTTTATTACCGGCCAGCTTTTTAAGGGATATATAAAGGAACAAAAATTTGGTGAGATATTTAAGTAGAAAAGCATTGGCGTCTTTGTTGAAAGCGAATACGAACTGGAATTTTTAGAGGCATTGCCAAAAGTACTGGCCCCGGTAAACCGGGCATTTTATAAAGGAGAACATCATAAATATTTTTGTCGGTAACAGTATTGGGCGAACGTGCAATACTATTTTAACCCAGATTTTGCAGTTGAAATCGTAGCGAGGGTTTCAAATACAAAACAGATACGGGTTTCAGGTTATTTTTTGGATGAAAGAATAGTGAACTATTCTGAATTCAAAAAATGTTCTGAAAGGCTTAGCTGTGAAGGATTTGGAAGCCGCAGTAGATTTCAATTGCAAAATCTGGGTTTAATTTAACCCAACTTCCAGTTTATGCAGATTAACCAACACGTTGCTGATTTCTGGTAATCCCACCACGTATTATTTCTTTATCAGCGTGCGTAAAAATACCAGTCTGGAAAATTTTATTACCCACAGCGCTAGATAATATCAAAAAAAATGCAATCCGTGAAAAAGAAAAATCACATTGTGGATATAAAGATTCCAAATCTTCCCTTTTCAGGCGAGTCTCTGCCTTCGATTTTGTGCGTTGGCTTTGCAGGACTCGCCGTGCAACAGAGCGCTGCTTGCTAACAGGCGGGGAGTACCACAGCCACGCACTGACCCG
>JBBRCM010000018.1:0-37805 GCA_038204855.1 Chitinophagales bacterium | reverse complement strand
ATTTACAGTTACAGTAACTGTTACTCCGCCCGTATTTGCAGTACAAGGTGAAGTAGTATTTTCAACCCTAACCCAATAAGTTGTGGTGGTGGTTGGTGACACGGATAATGTTGAACTGGTTGCTCCGCCGATTGGGCTGGTTCCTATAACGGCGCCCATACCCCATTGGTAATTGGCACCGGTACCTAAAGTTGCGCCCACTGATGTTAACGTGGTGGAACTTCCGTTACAGATAGTGGCTGCCGCGGCTGTAATACTTGTTGGGGCAGCTGATGGTGCAACCCCTGCTAATTTTACACCGGGAGAGATATATTGGCAGGTGGCAATTAATATGTTGCCTTGTGCTGCAACTATTACCCTGTAATACCTGCCGGTATCCGTTGGATTAACCGGATTAATTGTATATGTACTTGAAGTGGCACCACCAATACTTGTCCATGGACCTGTACCCGGTGCCGGAGACCATTGCCATTGATAATCTTTTGTTCCCGGAATTATTGTTGGATCTGAGAGACTGGATGTAAAAGTGACAGATGAACCAAGACAGGTTCCACTCGGGTTGCTCGTACTTACAGTAGGAACCGGATCGCAGGTTCCATACTTAATATCGTCAAGCGCTATATCGTTTCCGCAACCACCCGGACCTGCATTTTCCAATTCTAAAATAACACTGGTATAACCGGAAGGCATTATCCATTTCATACCATGCAGTTGCCAGGTATTAAGTTTAATGGTATCAGTAGTATATTGGGTTATAACCAATCCTGTAATCTTATCCCTTACCCTTACCAATAACAAAGGATATTTAAACCCGCCAAAACCATCACATAAGGTCTGGTAAGCTGAGTTACCTAAGAATACAGCCCAAAATGAAACACTATATTGCTGACCCGGACAGGAAACGGGCATCGTATCCCGATACAATACACTAGATGCTACATCCGCATTTACCGCCATCATCCTGCCATTAGCACCGCCTGTATGGTCAGTAAGGCTTACCCATTTTGTATTATTGCCCAGCTGGGCATTGTTGGTAATAGTAAAAGTATCAATGCCAACGGTACCTGCCGCCACTCCTTTGTAACCACTATTACCGCCCGGCGCTAATACCGTAGTAGGTATAATAGCACTTAATCCGATTCCTGTTCCAAAATCCTGATTATATAGGGTTTGGCTAAGTACCGAACACGGGGGTGTGATTGGAGTTATAATTACTACGAATGGTGTTGGCTGATTTTCACCGGCATCATCAGGCTTATCATTAGAATTCAGATCGGGGTTACTGCCATTTGTAGAGATGTCTTTTAAATTAATGCTGTTGTAACCCACCGCGGTTACACTGGCACTGTTGTTATACACAACACCCGCAACTATATTAGATAATCTGCAGGAAATTCTGATGGTAAAACTGTTGCTGGCAGTTGGAAAATTTGGCAGGGTGGGTGTGCCGTTAAGGATGTTGTAATTGGTTACCAGAGGCCCTATACCAGTGTAAGACAGATTTACTGTATATCCATTAGGATTTACGGGTATGGTAACAACTACATTGGAAACATTAGCAGTGCCGTTAATCAGGCTCAACGAATCAATAACCTGCAGGGTGGTAACATCCGTATTACCATAATTTTTCACTACAATATCATAAACCACATCATATTGGTTGGCAGTGCCTGTTGCTGTGAGGGAAACTAATTTTTTTGCAGCGCCTACTCCTGATACAATAGATGCAAAATCGGATGTGGAGGTTACGGTGCTTGGTACATTATTTTTTGTGATTACCTTAGTAATTGCGGTCAGGGGATTAATTTCATAATAGGGGCAACCACCACCGGAATAAGCAGCAATATTATCTCCGTCTGCGTAGGTAAGGCCCACAAAATTACCCGTAAATTTAACAGTATCAATATAAGTACATGTTAAAAGTGAACCTGTTCCCGTATAAGCTGTGTAGTTTGGTGTAAATAATTTGTTATCCACTACAAAGAACATTTGGCCCGATGGTGTCATGGCCACATCCCCACTACCGGTTGCATAAATTTTTGCACCTCCTGTAAGAGACAGGGTATCAGCAGCACCCATCACCCCTGTTGTAAAATTAATAGAACGAATCATTGATTTATATACACCAGCTACAGGAACAGTGGTATATTCCAGCAGGTAGCCATTGCCATTATTATCAAATGCTACACCCGCTATGTCTGCAGCAAAGGAACGTATGGTATCTAATTTATTTGCTGCCGTTCCGGGGCAGGTGCCCATAGGCCAACTCCAGGCATAAGTTCTGGTGGATGGTGAATAAGTTGTCCAGAGATAATATATTTTATGATCTTTTGGATTAAATGTGACACTTGCAAGACTGGATGTGAATCTTTGTGTTCCGCCTATTGGTAAACCTGTCCGGAGTTGGGGAATACAGGGATTTACCAATCCGCCTGTAGCATTTTGAATGATATTTGTAGTTCCGTTATAATTGTAAAACTGTATCTGTTGCGTGCCACTACCGCAACTTGTTGTACCCACTGAAAAAGGATAACTTTTTGTAGCGATGGTTTGGGCCGCTGCAAACTGTGCAAAGCATATTGCAATCACGATGGTGAGTAAAAATGGTTTCATAGTTTTATTTCTAAGGTCTGTGTTCTGTTGTAATGTGATCGTACAACAAGCTAGCTGCCTTTGGTTTCAACGTTATCTTTAAGTATGTTAATTATGTAAACGGCGGCTTCTAAAGCATCGCTGTTATAATTATCAAAATCCTTTTTATCTGTTTTTTTACATACGCTTCTCCCTGCCAAATCAATTATACCAACTTTAACCTCCTGCTTATTTGGATTTTTAAATGATACCCTGATATTACAATTTGCAGGGTTTGATAAAACGTTAACCGGGTTTGAACCTGCGTTTTGTATCCTTACAGTATTGCGATATTGATTGTCCGTATTAAAAGTTGAAATATTTGCAGCCGGTGTTTTAAAGTATATAGTTTTAACAGCGGGAATAGGCTTACTTGATTTTGGGTTGGCAATAGTAAAGTTACAGCAATGATTAGCTTTATTGATATTTGCACCTATTTCGCTGTAATTTGCGCAGCTTTTAAATACCCGATCTTCCAGGTGCTGTTTCGAAAAAACACTTTGAGTGGCTAATAATATTATACTTAGCAAGTATAATTTCGGTTTCATTGTATACTGTTTACGATTTTTAAAATGGATATTGTATCAATAAGCCTTAACGTTCACAATGCTGATTAAATTGTGCAAAAACTTACATTTTTGTAAAAATTCTTCTACCCCTTGTAGCTATTTTAGGGGGCAGCCTACGTAGTAAAAATACCTTTGTGGCTGCTAAATGCGATTTTGTTTCTTAATAATTTAGGTTGATATTATTCTGTTGTACTCTATTAAAAACTTACCCTTCGGAATTTTGTATCTTTACAGATAAACAATATAAATATGAGTTCACATTCGGATAAAAAACCCGTAATAGGCATTAGTTGCGGCGATATCAATGGAATTGGAATAGAATTGATCATTAAAACTTTAAATGACAACCGGATTCTTGAAATATGCACACCCGTAATTTTTGGTAACAATAAAGTGATCAATTTTTACAGAAAAAGTATGCAGGATGTAAATATCAATTTCAACATAACTAAAGACCTTGGGTTTATCAATCATAAACAACTGAACCTGTATAATTGCTGGGAAGAAGATATTAATATTACGCCGGGAATTTTAAACGAGATTGGCGGCAAATATGCAGTTAAAAGTTTAACGGCTGCTGCAAAAGCTTTAAAAGAAGGAAAAATAGACGGGCTTGTTACTGCGCCTTTGCACAAAAAAAATGTACAGTCGGCCGATTTTAATTTTACCGGCCATACTCCTTACCTTAAAAATCTATTTGGTGCTGCAGATGTTGCCATGTTTATGATAGCAGAAAACATGCGTGTGGCCTTGCTTACAGAACATGTTGCGGTAAAAGATATTGCTCCTTTCATCACCAGGGAAAACATCCTGAGTAAATTACAGGTCATCAACAATTCACTAAAAAGAGATTTTAATATTAACAAACCCAGGATTGCTGTACTGGCGCTGAACCCGCACTCGGGCGATGAAGGTTTAATAGGTAAAGAAGAAGAGGAAATAATTAAACCGGCGATAAAAGAAGCCAAACAACGTGATATTTTTTGCTTTGGCCCTTATGCAGCAGATGCTTTTTTTGCCCGTGGACAACACGAAAAATTTGATGGGGTACTGGCTATGTATCACGACCAGGGATTGATTCCCTTTAAATCGATGGCTATTGGTGAAGGCGTAAATTATACTGCCGGCATTGCGGGTGTAAGAACATCGCCGGACCATGGTGTTGCCTTTGATATTGCCGGCAGCGGCAAGGCAGATGAATCCTCGTTTAGAGAAGCAATTTTTAAATGTATAGATATTATTAATGGCCGCAGGGAATACGATGAGCAATATAAAAACCCGTTAAAAAAGATTAGCTCCCGGATGGTTGCTAATGCGGTAGACCAAAAAATTACTGATATTCCTGAATAAGAATTATTTTAATTTACCAACTGGTTTACGCAGTTGAAATGAAACGCCTGCATAGTAATTTCTTTTTGGTGAGGCATTATAATACCGCCCTGCTGCGGCGTTAATATCATTACCCAGGCTGTATGTTTCATTAAAGAGGTTATCAATCCCGGCATAGAAATCAAGGATCATTTGGTTTTTTAAAACAAGTTTGCAGCCTGCCCGGCAACCCAGTAAATGATAACCATCTGAATAATCAGTATTAGCATCATTTAAAAATATTTTTGTTGCATAGTAATAAGTACTGTTAAAGTAAATATTTTTCTTAAATACTACATCTGCTAAAACTGAAATGGCATTACCGGGTACGCCCGGTAATTTTTTTCCCGAAAAATCGCTTGCTCCTTTTTTAAAATTGCCGTATTTAAAATTATTTGAAGTGTACGCAATTGCAAGGTTTAAGTTATCAAGCACTTTACTTTTAAAAAAAGTACTGTAATCGGCACTTATTTCTATTCCCTGTTGCCTGGTATTTCCCGCATTTACAAAGTAGTCAGCATTCGAGCTGTCTTTCCTGGCAACCAATGCATCGTTCAGTTTAAAATAAAATCCTGTGGCTTCCACATGCAGCTTACCTTTTAACAAAGCAATTTTTCCGCCCAGTTCATAATTAATGCCAGATTCAGCCTGCAGAAAAGTACTGATTACACCGGTAGAAGGCAGCAACTCTGCAATGGTTGGCGGAGAAAATCCTTTTGAGATACTTGCGAAAACAGCCAGGTTATTTTTAAATTTCTTTTGTAAAGCAAGCCTGGGAGATAACTCATTTTTATAAGTTCGCCCCTGTTGTAATACCGGGTAACTGTTCAATCTTGTAAAATCAACTTTCAATTTATTAATACTGGCACCCGCCGTAATAATCCAATCATCTTTAATACTGATATTGCCTTGTGCAAAAAAACTGCTGGCAAAGTTTGTTATATCGTCATTAGTTTGCAGCGTATCAGGATTGCCATTTTTGTTTTTTGAAACCTGGGTATTAAAAAACCCATATTGCACCTCTGCGCCGGCAACAATTTGTATAGCGGTTTCATTTATTTTGGTTTCATAAATAAAAGATGTTCTTCCTCCAAAGCCAGGCTCATTGCGTCGTTCGTAATTACGAAATGTTGGATTTTTTATTTGTGCAAATGACCCATATACAGTTGTTGAATTTTTAAACCCTGCTAAAAAATTGAAGCGGTAATTAAAGCCAACAGTAAAATTTTGCTGATAAATGGCAGCTTTTGCAGCATCAGCACCTGGCTGAACTCCTGTAGCGGGTCTTGCCTGTTTTGGGTTAGCGGTAAACTCTGCCTGTGTTAAACCACCGGGTGTTTCATAAAAAAGTTTATCGTATAAAACACTGGCGGTAATTTGTTGTTTATCCGAAATATTAAACTTGGTAACAAAGCTTACATTGTCTCTATTGGATTTGGTATGACTACGATATCCGTTACTTTGGCTATGAGCATAAGTAAGCAGGCTGCGGTTATTTTTTTCTCCAAAACTTACAGATGATAAAATATGCTGCAGGCCATAACTGCCGGTAATATATTCAACCTTTAATTCTGGCTTCCACAAATTTTGGAGGCTGTGTATTAAAAGTACGCCACCTGTGCCAGCACCGTATAAACTGCCGGCGGGTCCCTTAATTATTTCAATTGTTGAAAAATTATTGAAAGCAAACTGGTTAAAGTAACTGTTGCCGCCAGCATCGGTTATAGGAATATCATTCCAGTAAATTTTTACATTTCGTACTCCAAACGGCGAACGCAATGAACTTCCTCTTATATTAATGCGATAGCTTCCGGGAGACCGTTCTTCCATTCTTACACCAGCCAATGTATTAAAAGCATTAACCAGGGAGGTTTTATTATTGCGATCTGCGTTATTGGTATTTAAAACTTTTACAACGGTTCCGCAGTTAATTGCACGGTTTTGTTCAAAAGCAGTAATAATAATTTCATCAAGCGTTTTGGAAGAGTCTATGATTGGTAATTTCTGGGCCAGTACAAAATTTTGCAACAGTAAACTTATAGCTATGCAATAGACAACTTTCTTCATTTAATTATTTGAGTGATAAATATTCCGTTTCTAATTAAATACAGTCTCTGCAATTCCTTTATTGATAATGTAGCCGTTAATAAAAATTTCCATTTTGCCTTTTTGATTTTTCATTTTTTCCTCAGCAGTTTTCTTTTTAGTGCCGTCTTCAAAATCAAAGGTTACACCCTTGGGCATTTTATAATCTTTGGTATTAAAGGAGAAGATGATCTTATCGGGCAGCCCGTAGGCCATATATTTTCCATAACTCATTTCCAGTTCGTAGGTGCCGTTATCCCGGGTGGTAGTTTTTGATTTAAGTATCACCTGATTTACCTCATCAATATATAAAGTAGACAACACCACATCGGCATTATCATCTTCGGGCAGCAGTTTCACCACTTTAACAGGTGTGCCCCTCACCTTATCTGCACCTGCATCCAGCACGCTGTATTTACCACTGCTTAGCACATTGCTCATATTCATATTTACCGCACCCTTGGGTATAAAAGAAATTCCTTTTTCATTTTTTATTTTTAACCGGTTGGGTTTTTTAAAATATAATTTAACTGTGGCAACCGGCACTTTTAAGAAACTTACATTGGTTTTCATTTTACCATTTGCTTCGTAATCATTTACCAGGTTAATTTTATCTCTAACTTTCTGCACCAGCATATTAACATCCTGCGCCTTTGCAAAAAGAGAAAATTGAAAAAGAAAAACAAATACGAAAATGCGCTTCATAGTACGGTTTTATGATAAAATATCTTTTTTTCTAAAAATATAAACAGATGTGCCAACCAATGCTACGATATAAACGAGCAGTGCAGCAATGCTTTTTAAAATGCCTGGCAGGTATTGAATAGATCCTTTTATAGTTTCGCCATCCTCCGTTGAGCCTATATAAAAAAATCCTTTCCAGCCCAACATGTAGGTGGTAAAAAGGTAGGGCTTTATATATTTTTGGTAGATGGGTATTTCCATTTCACTCACCAATGTGCAAACAATTATAATGCCTACTGTAGCAACGATGGGGCCAATAGAATTTTCTGATAACACCGACAGTAAAAGCGAAATTGCTGCTACAACCATCATGGCAATAAAGGCAAAACCAAAAGCGCAGAAGTAACGCCACAAAACATCATTCGCTTCTATAAGTTGCAAGCCGTTTGTCTTGGCCACCACCAGATCATTCTGGCCAAACACCGCAATACTGATAACCAAAGAAATTACAGCTATCCACAACAACATGGCAAAAACATACACCGCAGTGGCAAAATATTTGGCCAGTATTATTTGTGTGCGGCTAACCGGTTTGGCAGCCAGTAATCTTAAGGTGCCCATACTTGCTTCGCCAGAGACTACATCGCCTGCAACCAGTGCTACGAGTATCGGCACGTGCACAAGTAATAAATTCAAAACAAAAAAACAAACGGCATAACCATTAACCAGTTTATTGTAATCTATATTCATGGTCTCGTCCAAAGAGCCCATCATAAATTTCATCCAGTCTTTACCATTTACCAGCAACCCAACCTGGATTAAAAAAATAAAAGCAGCAATGATGGCAAAAGCCAGGTACGTTCTTGGTTTCCTGAAAATTTTAAACAGCTCAATTTGCAATAGATTCCACATGGCCGGCCTGGGTTGTAAGTGAAAGAAAATAATCTTCTAAAGAATGCATTGGATGTACTGAAAGAACGGGTATCTGCAGCGATACCATTTCTGCAATTAACACCGGCACATCTTCTTTGTTCATTTTAAGTTGCAGGTGATGCTCATTATCATGTAATAAGTCTGCCCATCTTGTCTGTAGTAATTTTTGTCTTGCGTCCACATCATTGGTTGTTTCAATCTGCACCAGCGATTTTGATGGATCAAGTAATTCGGCAACATTACCCTCCACAATCTTTTTTCCTTTATGGATAATGATCATCCTGTTTGCTACCAATTCAATTTCGGTTAGTAAATGTGAGGATACAACAATTGTTTTTCCCATTTCCCGGCTTAAATGCAAAATAAGATTTCTCATATCGGCTATGCCCTGCGGATCAAGTCCGTTGGTGGGTTCATCAAGAATAATCAGCCGTGGATTATGTACCAGTGCAACTGCAATACCCAGTCTTTGCTTCATACCCTGGCTAAAGGTTTTTACTTTACTGTCGGCTCTTTCATCAAGTCCAACCATTTTTAATTGCTCCATCAGCACTGTTCGGTTTGGCTTCATGCCGCTCATCTTTGCAAAAATGGCCAGGTTATCGTAGGCTGATAAATATTTATACAGATCTGGCTTTTCAATTACGGCACCAACCTGTTTTAATATTTCATTGCGATGGGAGGAAAGTTCTTTCCCGAAAATGCTGATACTGCCTGCTGTAGGCTTTATGAGTGTAAGCAACATACGTATGCTGGTTGATTTGCCAGCACCGTTTTGCCCTAAAAAGCCATAAACATCTCCTTCTTCAACTGTGAAGGAAAGATCATTTACCGCATGGATACCTTTAAAATGCTTGGAAAGGTTATTAACTTTTATGATAGATGCCATGTACCGTTATATTGCCAAAGGTAAAACGGATAAGTATCTAAAAAGTTTAAAAAATAATTTTGGGATAAATCGGGGTGTATTTCAATTTTTGGGTCGGTGGGGACGGGTATCAATATACCTGTTAGACTATGGAAATCTATTAAAGTTCTGGCAATGTGATTCCAAGTTCCTTAGAAGCTATCATTATTGTTGAATAAGATAAGTTTCCAAGTGACCTAAAACTGAAGTTCCACTCATCACCCTGCTCTGTTTTTTCAGCAATTTCAAATAAATACCTAAAATCGATAAATGCTGATTTATGAGATGCCAATATCCTTTTTACCTCATCTTCCTTATTCTTAAACGGTTCCTTTTTTATACCCTCCTTAAAATCCGATTCGTTTCCTTTTTTTAATATTATACTTATCAGTGACTGGCATTTATCGTGAGTTTTTAAATGATCGTAAATTTTGTTTTGCATATTTTTCGGTAACTCATAAAATAGCATTTCAAGATCATGGCCTTTCTTCTTAGTCCCAGTATTTAAATGGAAAGATTTGAGAGATAATTCCAAGCTAAAACTTAAACAGGTAGCAGGAAAACTTATTTGATTAAACATTTCAGGCGTTTGGTTTTCTTTTGGAAGCCGTTGTGCAGCATTAAAACCATTTTCAAAGAAATCTTTAGCTATGTATAAAATATTCTTAGGTGTATATAATGTTGTTGCTGACATTAAAGAGTATTGCAGATGTTCAAAAAAATGAAGGGTTTTTATTTAAAAAATGGTGGGTAAATTACCAATCTGGTTTTTTTGCAATTATATCCGATAAAAGAGAACCCATTAAATTGTCAAGGTTTTTTATAAGATATTCCTTTGAGTATTTCCATTCCAGCTCTGCTTTCAATTTTGGTAATAACCATGCTTCATATGGGGCATTCAGAGAAGTAGTGACCAAATAATCCTTGTCAGATTCTTTCAGCAAAAGGTTGCTCAATGAAAATCTTAGTTTCCCTTCTTTTATTTCTATAAGCCAATCAAAATAATAGTCAACGAACTGTATTCCGCTTGCGCTGTCTTTCTTTTTAGGATATTTATAAAATGATTGATAATATGCTTTGCCTGCTAATATTCCTGATTCACGCTCCTTAACATTTATTGCACTTTTACTGTAATTAAATGCTTTTGAACACCATATTAACGTTCTATCAAAAATATGGTTTTTAGAAAGTGTATCAACAGTTAGTATTTTAGTGTAAGTAAGTGGGGGATCTTGTCCAAAAACAAAAATTGGGAATATCGCTAACACAAGAAATTTCATAAAATGCCTATTTGTAGTAAGCCTTAAAAGTAGTCTATGTTTTCTAAATAAAAAAAGGCGCATTTTTACATACAAGGTAGCTAACATAGTCTAACAGAAATAGTTAAACTAGGAGGCCAATCGGGGCTGGTGTCCCACCTTATTCTACACCGGGGTTCATGTAACTCTGCAACGCATTTACATAAGCTTCAAAAGATTCAATGCCTTTTTTGGTGATTTTGCAGATGGTTTGCGGATAATTATTGCTGAATTGCTTGGTTACTTCTATATAACCGGCTTCCTTTAATTTATTAATCTGCACACTGAGGTTGCCCGCTGTTGAGTTTGTCTTTTCCTTCAAAAAAGTAAACTCAGCCTCACGCACACTAATAAGCAGGCTTACCACGGCAAGCCTGAGTTGTGAGTGCAATATGGGATCGAGTTCTTTAAATTCCATGCTGAGTACTTCTTATTATTTACTGTCTTTATTTACTTTTCGATATTGTTGCCATAATAAAAAGCCGGGAATGATATAACCAATCAATACTGCAGCAGCCATGATGAGCATATCATACTTAAAATCTTTATTTATAAACATGGCGATGGCACCGAGCCAGTTAACAGCAGCGCCAATCATTAACGGCCTTGATTTTATTGCACCGCCTTTAAGCAACATCTGAAACGCAAAAATCATCAGAAAAAAACCAAAGCCGGCATTGGCACTAACTGCAAAATTTATAGAAAAAATAATTGTGAAAAGGCAGATGGTAAATCCAATATCAACCAGACGCAGCAAATCATCTACATAAGTTCTTACCTTTTTTTTCTTTGGTTTAAGAAATTCGTAACTCAACATTACAATGGTAAAAATTCCAAACACATTCCAGGCTAAAAAAATGTTATCAGTATTAGTGTAAATAAAAAAATAAGTTGAAAGAGCCGCCAAAAATATCATAGTACCCCAAAGCAGCCAGCCTAGGCCATTATCAGTAATATTGCTTTTTGCCTGGTTTATCATTTGTTGAATGATCTCCAGGCTTTTTTCTTTTGAAAGTTGCTGAGCGTTTTCCATATCAATGTTGATTTTTAAATTTCTTCCTGAGCAGGTAACCCGGAATTATCCAGGCAATAAGTACAGCGAATGCTATAAGGATTAAATAAGAAACCGGAGCAACGAATGTAGATCCGATTGCCAGCAGCCAACAGGCTACACCTCCTAATTTTAATGGTGTAAACCGCATAACAACGCCCGATAAAAATGTTGGTATGCCATAAAACAACAATACCAATGAGTTGATGTATATCCACAAATTAAAGCGCCCCAAAACAATGGTGAGCACCAACATGGAGACTCCAAAACAAATCCAAATGGCATCAATTATTCCATCACTATAGGTTTTTACCTTCTCTTTTTTCTTTGCCTTTGCAAGGTAAATAATTTGAAAAATCACCACCGGCCAGGTAACCATCCAAACCCATTCGGGGTGTTTAACCAGGCTTAGTTTAATTGCCGCAAAATGAAAAATTGAACAGGCAAATACTGTCCAGCCCCATAATAAATATAAAAATCCGTTTTCGGTAAAACGGTTTTTCGCCTGGTTAATCATACTGTCAATTAACAGCAGGCTCTCCTTGGGTGAAAAATTTTCTGGTTGCATACAAGCAGGTTTTGAGTTTTGGGTTTTGGTTCCGATAGCTATCGGAACCAAAACAAAACTATATTATTTACATTCACTTATTAATAACTCTACTCTTTGCTTACCCCATGATGGATGAATTTCGCTGGCAGGTTTAAATGAATTATACTTAGCCAATGAAGATTGCAATACCGGTTTTGCAGTTGCGCAACCACCACCAAATTGCTCAGGTGTATATTTTAATCCCTGGCCTTTTAAATACTCGGGCCTTGGGTTTGTTGCATCCTGTTTCATAGCTGCTTCTATATAAGATTGTGCTTCGGGTCCATACTCCTGAAACCTTTGCATGGGGTTTACCATCATGTGGCTGCTGGCGATCATACTTTTTATGCAGCTTATTTCTGAGTTGTTGGGCTGCAAAGCATCTGCCTTATCAATAAGTTCTGTTGCTTTATCTGCAATACCATCAACCTTTGACTTGTCTTTTTCCTGGTAACTATAATTAACCTGGCAAAATGCAGCATAATAATAAGCCAGCCATTGTGTTTTTTCAGCTACAGCAATACGTTCAAATTTATTTGCCAGGTCTAAAAGGTTTTGAGGATTTTTAAAACTGCTGTCAATAGCGGCTATGTTGCTTTTCATGTTAGCCACATACTTGTCGCTTTGTGCAAAGGTTGCCGTTGCTAAAAAAGAAACTGCAGCAAGAAGAAATAATTTTTTCATTGTTTAAATTTTTAACCTCACCCCAACCCCTCTCCAGAGGAGAGGGAACTTGAAGATTAGCGATGAAAGAAGTGGTATTTATTTGTTTTGTTGTTGATTCTTTAATTTTTCGTATTCATTTTCTACTGAGTTAGATTTTGGTAAAACATAAGCTCCGGCAAAATGAAAGGCCAGGCCAATACCCCAGCCAAGCGTGGTCCATAATGGCCAAGGAAAATGATGCCTTCCAAATTCTTCAAAATCAATTACCTCGTGATGGTTTGAAGTTAGAAACCATAGAGCCCATAAAAAAACATTTACAATAAGATAGGTTAATACATGCCTTTTAAAGCCTGCCCTTTTTTGTGCAATCTCCCAAAGAACACGGTCTTTTCCTTCAGGTGCTGGTAGATAATCTGACATGGTAGTTAAGTTTTTTGTTTAAAATATAGTTGATTAAAGGTTGTTATTAATCGCATCCTGCGTTCTGTCAATTCCAAAGCTTAAGAAGCATCCGACAAAAATAAAACGTTTAGATGGCGGTGTCACGGCTTCTTTACGGCTGCCATTATTATTGTAGTTGTAATTAAATACCTGGTTTTGGCCCAGTACATTGTTTATACCCAATACCCAAACTGCAAAAGCCTTAGGATTTTTTTTGCCGAGGCCAGGCAAATAATTTACGCTGAAACTGGTACTGTTATAATTGATTGTTTTTCCGGCATCGCCGATAACATATTTATTTTGCACATTGTCGTAAGCAAAATAATAATATGGCCGGCCGGTTGCAAAACTGTAACTAAGATTAAAACCGGTTTTCCATTTTGTTACAAATTTCTTTACAACAAATGAGGCAGTATGGTTTGCCGCAAATGAAGGCGTAATAGCCTGTGGATAATTCAGGTAATCTCTTTTTGTATCTAAATAAGAATAGGAGATCCAGAAGTCAACATTTTTAAATGTTTTTTTATCCCTGAAAAAGAGCTCCAGTCCTTTGGCATCGCCAAAGCCATTGTTGTTAGATGCCACTTCACGGCCGGTTGGCGATGTTGCTGTTTTATACAGATCAGTATATTTTTTATAAAACGCCTCTACCCTGAAAGTGCGGCCACTGCTCATTTTTTGATACTGTAATATATAATGTGCCGCTCTCGAAAAATCAAGACTGGCAATAGCCGGTAAATATTTTCTTTCGGGGTTCTGGTAAAATAATCCATAAGCAAATGATGCCTGGCTGTTGTCACGAAATTTATATGCGACAGAAACCCTCGGTGCTACATTCCACTTATTTACAACTTCAGAATGTTCAACCCTGCCGCCGATTTTAGCCGCAAGGCTGTTGGTAATAAAAACATCGGCTTCAGCAAAAACAGCTTCCAGGTTATCCGTTACAGATTCAGTAAACTTTGTTCCATCATACAAAGTATAAGTTGTTTTTTCTTTACTATTAAAATAATCAGCACCAAAGCGAATTACATTTAAGCCGTTTAATTTTTTATCCAGTACAAATCTTGCCTGTGCATATTGTGCCCTGTTATTGAGCTTAAAATTTTTAAAAGCATAAAACGAAGGGTTAGTAATTGTTTGCTTTTGATTATTGGCGTCCTGCAGTTCGTTGTTAATATCATCTTTGTTTGTGCTGTAGCTGATACCGGTCGTTATTTTCCAGCCCAACCCAAAATTTTCACGCCAGTTAATATTCTGGTAGGTATTTAAATTTTCTATGGCAAAGGCATCTTTTAAAACTACTGAATCAATATCCGAAGTTCTAAAACCGGTTTTGTTAGCACTGATATAGCCATAATATTTTATGATACCACCCTTTGTTTTTATCCTGAAATTGGCATCGCCCTGGTGATAAACCGGTATGGTATAAAAATCCTGTTTGTATTTATTTACTTTAAAAGCCAACCAAAGATTGGTGTAGTTGTAAGAAACACCCCAGGATGATTTTTTATTTTTGGCGAGGTGCTGAATACCGCCACCAACACCAATAACAGATAATGCAAGGTCGGCCTCCGTTTTTTCCGGTAAATCCTTACTTTCCAGAATTAAAGCCGAAGAAAGTGCCTGTCCGTATAAGGCCGAATAGCCGCCCGAACTAAAAATGGTTCCTTTAAACAAAAATGGGTTAAAACGGCCCCTTGTAGCAATACCGGGTGTGCTGCTGTAAAAAAAGTTGTTTACCAGGTTGCCATCCATATAGATCTTGCTTTCTGTCGCTGAGCCCCCCCTTACAAACAACCCTTCACTCTCGCCAACCTGCTGGGTGCCTGGCAGGGTTTTGAAGGCGCTCGTTACGTCGCCATTGGCGCTGGGAGTGGTAACAATGTCAAGAGCCGATAAAACTGCCCCCTTGTTTTTATCGCTGGCCACAAATGACCCGGCAGATATTACAACAGCCTTTAATTCAGTGATCAGCTCCTTCATAAAAATATTTAATGTAATATCAGATGATTCAATAGTGATCTCTTGCTCGTAAGACTTGTATCCTATAATTGATGTTTCTAATACCTTTTTGCCCTTTTCAGTAGTTTTGAAGGAAAAAATACCCACTGAATCGGAAGTAGCACCATCGTAAGTATCTTTTAAGGTAATACTTACACCGCTGATCGGTTTACCCTTGCCATCGGTAATTTTTCCGGCAATTTTAACCTGCGCATTAGTACTTAAACCGAGTATAATAAAGAGTAATGTAAGCACCTTTTTCATTCTATCTAATTTTTCACAAACGTAAAGTAGTTTATTTTATAAACCAAATATTTTTTTATTTATTTTTTAAATTATAGTTCGAAATACAGGTGAAATTGAGGGCTAATTTTGGATTTAACTAATAGATTATAAGCGATTTACGTGCTAACAGCCTCTCGCCATTTCAGGGTCCCCTCACCATGTTAACTTATTAACATCTCCGAAAATTTATTTGTTAATCTGGCTCGAATTTGTAATTTAGCTATAGAATTTAATGGGTTAGTAAGTACAAAGGGTCAACAGCAATGTTGACCCTTTTACTTTTCGGCCTCACCCCAACCCCTCTCCAAAAGAGAGGGAACTCGAAGCTGGCTTCACAATCTTTTTTACTTTATTTTTTTCTGCAAACTCGTAAATTTTTTCTTTTCATTTTTTTTCAACAATCAAAATTTTCTAATCTACATTCGTAGTTGGTTTATAAATTTGAAATTGCGATGAGTAAAACTAAATTGGCATTTTTTTGTCAGAGCTGTGGTTACGAAAGTGCCAAATGGTTAGGTAAGTGCCCAAGCTGTAACAATTGGAACACTTTTGTGGAAGAAGTAATTGTAAAAGGCAGCGATAAAAAAGAAAAAGATGAGTGGCGTGATTACGCCGGTTTGGGAAAACAAAAAACCATTTCGATAAATGATGTAAGCAGCGCCGAAGAAAAAAGAATACTAACTACCGATGGAGAATTAAACCGCGTACTTGGTGGCGGCATTGTTTTGGGAAGCATCGTGTTGGTTGCCGGCGAACCAGGCATCGGCAAGTCAACTTTATTTTTACAGATAGGTTTGCAATTGAAAGATGTTGTTACATTATATATAAGTGGCGAAGAAAGTGAACAACAAATAAAAATGCGTGCCGACAGGATCGGAATCGGCAGCGATAACTTTTACATTCTGACCGAAACAAATACGCAAACCATTTTTCAGGAAATAAAAAAACTGAAACCGCAACTGGTTGTTGTTGACTCTATACAAACATTACAATCGCCGTTTGTTGAAAGTGGTGCAGGCAGCATTAGCCAGATAAGAGAAACGGCTGCAGAGCTTCAACGTTTTGCCAAAGAAACAAACACGCCGGTTTTTTTAATTGGCCATATTACAAAAGATGGAACCATTGCCGGACCTAAAATTCTGGAGCACATGGTTGATACTGTTTTACAGTTTGAAGGTGATCGACATTATGCATATCGTATTCTACGAACGCTTAAGAACCGCTTTGGGCCTACATCTGAGTTGGGTATATATGAAATGACGGGCAGCGGAATGAGGGCAGTAAACAATCCATCTGAACTTTTAATTACACAAAAAGAAGAACAACTTAGCGGCATTTCTATTGCGGCAACTATGGAAGGAATGCGCCCGTTATTAATTGAAGCGCAGGCATTGGTAACACAAAGTGTTTATGGCACACCGCAACGAACTGTAAGTGGTTTTGATCTGCGCCGTTTGCAGTTACTTTTAGCTGTGTTAGAGAAAAGAGGTGGTTTTCATTTTGGTGTAAAAGATGTTTTTATAAATATAGCCGGTGGTATTAAGGTAGAAGATCCATCGATTGATCTTGCAATTGTAAGTGCGCTTTTAAGCAGTTATGAAGATAGCCCCATCAACCAACATTATTGTTTTGCCGGCGAGGTTGGTTTAAGCGGAGAGATAAGAGCCGTTAACCGGATTGAGCAACGAATTGCAGAAGCTGAAAAATTAGGTTTTGAAAAAATAATTGTGAGTAAGTACAATTCCAAATCGCTGAGCAAACAAAAATTTAATATTGAAGTTGTGCCGTTGGGTAAGGTTGAGGAACTGTATCAATATTTATTTTAAAAAAACGCTCCTTTCGAAAAATCAAAAGGAGCGTTTTTATATCTATTCATTTGGCTTTTTGTTTCTTAAGAAAGGCTTAATATCAAAAGCCGTAATAAGTATTAAACAAATACTTACAAATGTCATAAACATAATAAAGTATCGCTGGTAACTATCAGGCAAAATATTCACCTGATAAAAAAACCATGCCGTCATTATGCAATAGATAAGAATCCAAATAATTTTATTTTTTTTCATAGTAAGTGTTTTTTATTCTTCGTAACCAAGTCCGTAATAATAGGAATGTGTAGTAATATTTATCATTGCCATAACCACAGCTAAATTAGACAAATCCAAAGAGATTTAAGGCATAAGGTTGGTATAAAAAAAATTGGATTGCGGTTAAAGCATTGCGCAAACAAAAGGGATTATCGCAGGTAGCAACTTGATTGGGAGACCAGACTTGAATTTTCTCAGATCAACCGCATTGAAAACGGGTCATAAATATCAGCATTTTTTAATATCTTTATAATTGGAGAAGCATTTTAAATGAACGAATTAAGTTCTTACAATTCAAATGACATTTTTTAAACACATATTTTCCAGCACCATGCATCTTTTATATCCGCATGTTTGTACCGGTTGCGGATCTGATTTGCTGGAAGAAGATAACCTGCTTTGTATTACTTGCATACACGACTTACCACACACAAATTTTGCGGCTTTACCAAACAACCCGGTTGAAAAAGATTTTTGGGGCAGGATAAATTTGGTTGCTGCATACAGCCAGTTTTATTTTTCAAAAGCATTTGTAATGCAGCATTTAATTCATCAGCTAAAATATAAAGGCGATACAAAAATTGGTTTTTACCTGGGCGAAATAATGGGTAAAACCATACTCCAAAGCAACCGTTTTTCAAACATCGATGCCCTTATTCCCCTGCCACTTTTTGCCGATAAGGAACATAAACGAGGTTATAACCAGGCAACAATTATCTGCAACGGCATATCTTCTGTAATGAATATCCCGGTTTTGAGCGGCGCAGTCATTCGCCGACATGCTACCGAAACCCAAACCCGTAAGCACCGCACCGAGCGATGGGAAAACGTAAAAGACAGCTTCAAAGTGGCAAAACCAGCCGAATTGAACGGGAAAAGCCTTTTATTAGTAGATGATGTGGTGACAACCGGCGCTACTTTGGAAGCCTGTGGCAATATTATCCTGCAGCAAGCAGCCGATGTTAAGCTAAGCATTGCAACTTTAGCTTATGCAGCTAAATAACAAGGAGCGAGGTTGAACTGTACCCAAATATGTATAAATTTGATAAATGAACCGACGTCTTCTTTATTTTTGTCTCTTGCCTATTGCCTATTGCCTGTTTCTAGTTGCTTCCTGCAAAAAAGACTCTTTTATTACCAGTGAATTTGCCCAGGTTAATATTACTGCCGATACGTTGAAATACGATACAGTTTTTACCACCGCTGGCTCCGTCACAAAATCATTCAAAATCATTAACAATAACAGTCAAAAACTTCGTCTTGGTACAGTAAAGCTGATGGGTGGCGCAAGTTCTTCCTATAAAATGAATATAAATGGGCTTGCAACCAGCGAAGTTACAAACGTGGATATTGAAGCCAATGACAGTATTTATGTATTTGTTTCGGTAACCGTTAACCCAAATGCAGCAAACCTCCCATTTATTGTAAGCGATAGTATTTTGATAAATTATAACGGTAACAACCGCTATGTTCAATTACAAGCCTATGGCCAAAATGCCAATTTTTTACGTAACCGTGTTTTAACAGGTAACGTAGTCTGGACGAATAACCTTCCTTACGTAATTCTCAGCAGCATCCGCATTGATACAACAGCTTCATTAACCATTCAGGCAGGTTGTAAAATTTATTCGCATGCAAATGCGCCATTTATTGTAGATGGAACTTTAATTATCAATGGAACAAAAACCAACAACGTAACTTTTACCGGCGACCGCCTTGATGGCGACTATAAAGATTTACCAGCAAGTTGGCCCGGCATTTATTTCAGGGGTAGCAGTAAAAATAATGTGCTTACTTATGCAGTTGTAAAAAATGCCAACCAGGCTATTGTTACCGAAAAGCCCTCCATCAATGCAAACCCAAAAGTAATTTTGCACCAGTGCATTGTAGATAATGCTTTTGATATAGGTATATTATGCATGAACAGCAGCATGCAGGCCGATAATAGCCTTATCAGTAATTGCGGTAGTAATATTATTATAAACTATGGCGGTATTTACAATTTTACACATTGCACGGTAGCGGCTTATTCCACCAATTTTTTAAACCATAAAAATCCGGCGCTTAACGTTAATAATTTTACGCAACAAGCTGGGGCAACTTTAACTGCCAATCTTAATGCAGTTTTCCGCAACAATATTTTTTGGGGCGATGGCGGACTTGTAGATAATGAGATTTCAGTTAACAAACAGGGCGCAAATCCTTTTACGGTTTTATTCGAAAAGAATATCTACCGTGCTATTACAGATCCGTTAAACAGTACTTTAACAGGTAATATTAAAAATGCCGATCCTTCCTTCGACAGTATCAATATTACTAAAAACATTTTCGATTTCAGGATAACAAAAAATGGAGCTGCACCCGGCATAAATGCGGGTGTTGCAACCGGTTTGCTTAAAGACCTAGATGATAAAAACCGGAATGTGGGTTTACCCGATCTCGGTTGTTATGAAAAACAATAATTGCCGTCAACATTTGAACAATATTTCAAAAAATCTGTTATAAAACCTAAATAAAAAAAACATGATCAAATTATTAGCCATTAGTACCGTATTACTGTCCTGCACTGTTCAGGCAAATAAAAACGCCGATATGAATACAACCGAAACATCAACAACCATCAACACAACAAAATCCATCTACGATTTTAAAGTGGAGGCTTTAGATGGCAGCACGATTGACTTTTCAACCTTTAAAGGGAAAAAAATATTAATTGTAAATACTGCCAGCGAATGTGGTTACACACCACAATACGAAGGGTTGCAAAAACTGTACGACACCTACAAAGACAAACTGGTTATCGTGGGTTTTCCGGCAAATAATTTTGGCGGACAAGAACCCGGCAGCAATGCAACCATTAAAGAATTCTGCAAAAAGAATTACGGAGTTACATTTCAAATGGCTGCAAAAATATCCGTAAAAGGAGATGATATGGCCCCCATTTACAAGTGGCTATGCAACAAAACCGAAAACGGTGTTTTAGATGCCTCAGTTGGCTGGAACTTTGGTAAATTTTTATTGGATGAAAAAGGCAACCTGCTGCAATATTTCCCGAGCAAGGTTACACCTATGAGTGAGGAGATTACGGGTAAATTGTAATACCGAAAAATATTCTAAAGCGGGTGTAATAAATTTATATCCGCTTTTTTATGCCTTCTATTTTGTGGTTTCTCTTTCGTAATTGCATAAAAAAAATATTATCTTTATAGCAACACTTAAAGTTGATTTTTATGGGGTTAATATATGCAGATATTGAGTTAATAAACGCAATTGATTTGGGGCTGGCAAAACGCCATGAAATTGGAGAGGAAGAAGTTAAGCGCATGCAGGTGAGTATGCTGGTTGATACCGGCAGTGTATATATGTGCATTAATGAAACGGTTCAGGAGCAATTGCAACTTGAGGTGGTAGAACAGCGAAAAGGCCAGCTTGCTGATGGTAGTGTGGTAGAATACAATGTGGTAGGGCCAATTGAAGTACGTTTTAAAAACCGCCGCTGTGTTGTTGATGCTATGGTAATTCCCGGAGATAATGAACTTTTATTAGGTGCTATACCACTTGAAGATATGGATGTCCTTATAAATCCTTACCGCAGAGAGTTAATCGTTAATCCTGATCATCCATATTTTGCGCAGATGAAATTGAAGTAAAAGACTGAGCCCTATTTACAAAATCCTATGAAATTATTTTTTCTATTACTCCTCTCTTTTCCCTTATCTGTAAATTTAGATGCACAGATACCTAAATCTGGAACATATACTTACAGTTTTGCGACATTGAATACAACCAGTGCCTTTACAAATGCAAGGTAAAAATTAAGGGCAAAAAAATCTGGGTATATGCGCCACCAAATCTTTCAGGAATAAAAGAAGGAGAATTATTAGAAAGCGGCACTATTAAAAAACAAGCTTCAGGCAAATGGACTATCATCAACCTTGCAGATAAAATACCCAAGTCTACTTCAAATGATGATCTATTTGTTTGGATTGATTTTAAGAAAAAGCAATTCTGGTCTTTTTAATTTTTCTCTTCCTCGTCTCTGACGAGAACGCTTTGGTTTTGAGTTTTCAACTCAACCCACATCAACTATCTTTGCACTCATGCAATTCCAATCCATCACCGGTCAAAAAGAAACCAAAGAGCAACTGGTACAAATGGTACAGCACAACCGCCTAAGCCATGCTTTGTTATTTTTGGGTAAAGAAGGAAGCGGCGCATTACAACTGGCACTCGCATTTGCACAATACATTGTGTGCAAACCGCAACCGCAAGAAGTTGATCTCTTTGCCGCAGAACCACCAACCACAAACAACAAACAACAAACAAAAGAAAACGACTCCTGCGGCACCTGCCCCGCCTGCAAAAAAGCAAACGAACTCATTCATCCCGATATACATTTCTCTTACCCGGTAATTACCAGAAAGCCCGGCGAAAAACCCATCAGCACCGATTTTATAAAAGAGTGGCGGCAGTTTATAGTTGACAACCCTTATGGCAATGTGTACGACTGGCTGCAGTTTATTGGCGCCGAAAACAAACAAGGCAATATTACCGCACACGAGTGTACCGATATAATCCGCAAACTCAATTTAAAAAGTTTTGAAAGCGAATACAAGATACTCATCATGTGGATGCCCGAATTTTTAGGTAAAGAGGGAAATAAATTATTGAAGCTGATAGAAGAGCCGCCGCCAAATACTTTGTTTATTCTGGTTGCCGAAAACGAAAGCCTGGTATTGCCTACTATTTTATCACGTACCCAGTTGGTAAAAATACCTCTGCTTACCAACCAGGAAGTAGCTGCAACACTTGAACTAACTGCCGGCGTTAAAATAGAAAAAGCAGAACAGATTGCCGCCCTGGCCGAAGGCAATTACCGGGAAGCGCTGCAATTATTACAACATGCCGATGATGATTGGGAAGTGATGCTGCGGGAATGGCTGAATGCCATCATACGTACCGGGCCCGTTGCCCAGGTAAAATGGATTGACGAAACCGCCAAACTGGGCCGTGAAAAGCAAAAGCAGTTTCTCCGTTACTTCATTCACCTGCTCGAAGACGCCATAAGACTGAGAGTCATGGAGCCATCGGGCAACGAACAACCACAAACAACAAACCACAAACAACAAACAACAAATGACTTTGCCAGCCGTCTCAACAAGCTCTGCAACCTTGGCCAGCAGGAAGCCATTATCAACGAATTAGACAAAGCCAGCTACTATATTGAGCGTAATGCCAACGCAAAAATGCTGTTTCATGCCCTTTCCATCAGGTTATATCACATTATTAACAACAAATCGTTAATTTTGGTGAACTGAGGCAGAGAGCAGCAGGGAACAGAAATTACTGATTTGAGTTGATGTTTGTGTATTTATAATATTTTGATACCAGCTTTTTCAACAATATTCAACATCGTTGTGTCACTCACTTGTACGGCAAACCAATTTGGAACTTTACCTGCCGAATAGAAAAATAAAGTACAAGAGTGCGACGCCAATGAAGCCAAATAGTAATTCTGTCGCCCGGCTCAAAAAATTTCTCCTCTATTTAATTACTAATTTTTAACTACCAAAATATGGGATGTGGAAGCGGAGGTTGCGGAACCTCAAAAGACGGAGGAGCACCAGGCGGATGCCAGAGCCATGGCAGTTGCTCAACAGGCGGTTGTAACCGCATGAACGTGCATGACTGGCTGGCTAACCTGCCCTTCAGCGATCCTGAAAGCGGATGCCGCATAATTGAAGTAAGCTTTAACAATGGCAGCCGAAAAGATTTCTTCCGAAATACAACGGTACACCATTACGAAAAAGGCGATATGATTGCCGTGGAAGGTGTAAGTGGTTTTGATGTGGGCATGGTAAACATAACCGGTGAGCTGGTGCGCCTGCAAATGAAAAAACGTAAGGTTGAGGAAAAAAGTCCCGATATTAAAAAGGTTTTACGCCGTGCCACCGAAGCCGATATTGCCAAGATGATAGAATCAAAAGCAAGGGAAGCACAGGTTTTAATACGCAGCCGGGCCATGGCACGCCAGCTTAAACTGGACTTAAAAATGGCCGAAGTGGAAGTGCAAGCCGATAGCCGCAAAGCCACTTTCTTTTACATTGCCGATGATCGTGTTGATTTTAGAGAACTGATAAAATTATACGCTACCGAATTTAAAGTAAAGGTAGAAATGCGCCAGATTGGTGCAAGGCAGGAGGCCGGAAAAGTGGGCGGCATAGGCAGTTGCGGCCGTGAGCTTTGCTGCAGTAGCTGGCTTACCGATTTTAAAAGTGTAAATACCAATGCCGCACGTTACCAGAATTTAAGCATCAACCAAACAAAATTAAGCGGACAATGTGGCCGCCTTAAATGCTGTTTAAATTACGAGCTGGATACTTATATGGATGCGCTGCAGTTTTTTCCGGATGATGCAGATATGCTGGAAATGGAAAAAAGCCGTGCGTTCCTGGTAAAGAAAGATATTTTTCGCAACCTGATGTGGTATACTATGCCGGATAGCAATAAGCAATACCCATTAACCATTGAAAGGGTTAAAAAAATAAAAGAATTAAACAAGCAGGGCATTCGCCCGGCAGATCTGGAACCGGTTGAAGTGGTAAGTAATAAACCTAAAGAAATCGAGCCTACTTATGCCGATGTTGTTGGACAGATCAGTTTAAAAAGCCTTGAAAAAACAAGCAGAAAAAGAAGAGACCAGGAAAGAGGGCCAAACCAGCAAGGAAGAAACAGACAAGGTGGTGGCGGAAATCATCAATCTGGTGGATCTGGTGGACAAGGACAAAATAGTTCTCAAAACCCCGGTGGCAATCAGCAAAACCGTGGTGGTGGCGGTAACCAACAGCAAGGCGGTAACCAGGGTAACCGTTCACAAAAACCTGCAGGTGGCGGTGCTCAAGGTCAGCAAGGTGGGCAACAACCAAATCGGCCTCAGAATCAGGGCGGTAACCAGCGTAATAATCCTAACAGGCAAGGCGGTGGAGCTGGTGGACAGGGACAAAACCGTAACAGACCAAACAGAGGTGGTGGACAAGCAGGAGGTCAACAGCAAAGAGAAAATCAAAATCCCGGCAACGATAGCGGGGAGAAAAAATAACGAATTTTTAAAATTAACGTCGGGTGTAAAACCCGACGTTTTTTAATAAAAGGCTTTAAATAAAAAGTTGGCAATTTGCCAACTTTTTATTTATCTTTGTATTCAAGCTAATAATTAGTTTAAAAAATAAACATGCAGATAGTTTATTTAAAGAGGCTGCTTGATTTCAGCAAGCAACATTCAGACGCAAGAAAAAGTTTAGCAAGTTGGAAATCTGTAACAGAAAATGCAAAATGGACAAAAAAGCAAGATGTTTTGTCTGATTTTCCAAAGGCCAAGATGATAAAAAACAACAGGGCGAGATTTGAAATTTTGCACAATAAATACAGAATAATTGCCCATGTAGATTATGCAGATCAAATTGTTCAAATCAGGTTCGTTGGAACCCATACCGAATACGATAATATTGATCCTGAAATCATTTAGAATGAAAAATAATCAATGGTACCTGATAGAAACCGATAATGACTATCTAGCGGCCACAAAAAGATTTGAAGAAATCAAAGATGCTATAAAAGCTTCTCCTGAACATAAGGAGAAGCTTTTGCTGGCATTTCTTATTAATCAGTACGAAAACAAACTCTGGGATATTCCCGAACTTGACCCTGTAGAACTTATTAAGATACGGATGGAAGATTTTGGATATAAGCCTTCGGATCTGGCAAATGAATATGGCGATAAAGGCACCATAAGCAAAGTATTAAATTACAAGCAGCCGCTTTCTTTAACTATGATAAGAAAATTCAGCAAAATGCTACGCTTACCTTCCGATGCACTTACAAAAGAGTATCAATTATCTTAACTTTACTTAATTACATTGTTTAGTTAAGCAAATACTTATGTCTGTAACAGTAAATAATCTCACAAAAAATTACGGCGCACAAAAAGCAGTTGATGATATTTCCTTTACTGTAAATAAAGGAGAGATCGTTGGTTTTCTGGGGCCTAATGGTGCAGGCAAATCAACCACTATGAAGATTATTACCGGTTATTTACCTGCAAGCACAGGTACAGCAATGGTTTGCGGCCTTACCGTTACTGAAAACAGCAACGAAACAAAAAAGAAAATTGGTTATTTACCCGAAGCAAATCCTTTGTACTTTGATATGTATGTACGAGAGTATTTGGATTTTGTTACTAATGTTCATTCGGTAAAAAATAAAAAAGAGAAGATAGAAGAAGTAATAAAAACGGTAGGGTTAACCGTTGAAGCCAATAAGAAAATTGGGCAGCTGAGTAAAGGTTATAAACAACGTGTTGGTCTGGCCGCTGCTTTAATACACGACCCTGAAGTATTGATATTAGATGAACCTACCAGCGGACTTGACCCCAACCAGATTGTTGAAATAAGAGACCTGATTAAAAAACTGGGCGAAAATAAAACTGTGCTTTTCTCATCGCATATTTTGCAGGAGGTACAGGCAATTTGCGACCGGGTGATCATCATCAATAAAGGAAAAATTGTAGCGGATGATACATTGACCAATTTACAAAATAACAACAGCGATAAACACATTGTAGCAGTTGAATTTGGAGGAGGTGCAAGCGTTGAAATGCTCAATATTATTAACGACATTACAGCAGTTAACCAACTTTCAGAAAATAACTTTCAACTTTCAACTACTAATCCGGAAAGTGTGAGAAAACGATTGCTCCAATTATCTATTAACAATAATCTCAACATTGTTTCTTTACAAAGCCAGAGCAATAGTCTGGAAGAAGTGTTCAGAAGTTTAACCAAGTAAAAACCTGGTCAAAAATATTTTAGCAGTTTGTTGCATTCACATGGTGCTGTTAGCAACTTAATTAACTTATTGCAATAATTCTCCACAATCCTTACCGCCTGACTTCACCCGTTCCATTGCAATATAAACATGCCTGACCCCTTGGCGGACCGTAATGCGTTGTTACTTCGTACTCATCGTAAATAGTGCCGTTATAAGTTTTAACGGAACTCTTCCAGGAGTCCTGAACTGTTTCGCCACCCTTACCACCACATTTTGAGCAAGGTTTAAACATTTTGGCATGCTCAGCTTTTGCTTTTGCGTCCTGCTGTATTTTTTCTGCAGCAATGCTTTGTACGTTGTAAATAGTATTGTCTTTTATTTCTACGGCATCGCCCTGGCTGCTCATTAAATATTTACCTGTTTTTGGCGTACCATCCGCATTAAACGAGCCGGTAAAAATTTCTCCTGTGCTATAGGTTAGTTTGCCTTTTATAGCAACGCCTTTTTCAAATTCTGCCTGTAATACATTGCCGCTGGCAAAATTAAATGTGCCTGTGCCCTGTGGCTGAAAGTCTTTAAACCCGCCGGTATATTTATTGCCACTTGGCAAAATAATTGTGCCTACGCCATTTTTGCAATCACCCGACAGGCAACCTTCCACTACAATATTGGCGCCTACAATTACTACCTTTTCTTTTTTAACCAGTTTGCCATTGGTGTAGTTCACTGCTTCATAACTGCCGTCTTTACGGTACATTAATCCTTTGCCATCTTCTTTTCCATTTACAAAATCTCCCATATATTTTTCGCCACCACCATAGTCCATAGTACCTGTGCCATCGGGCTGCCCATGTTTAAAACTGCCCTGGTAAGTAGCAAAACCAAGATCATACTTACCACTGCCATTAATGCAATTGCCGCTGAGGCATTGTGCAAATGCAAAATTGATTGTAATGAGTATGGCTAAAAGGAGCGTTTGTAGTTTTATCATCAATGTTTTGGGGTAATTTGATCGTTGCATTTTATAATGTTTTTATTTTACCTGAATGTACCATCTGAATTAACATTGTAATATTCCAAATGAAGATGTAGCGGCTCCAGATGCAGTGTGATTTGCTTATCTTTTTGGTTTGGAAGCCACTCGTACTTTGAATAGATTGCTGGATTTTGTAGTACTGCCCGAACTTTATTATACAAACTTTCAGCATTTTCTAAAGTATTTCCATAAACAGAATAAACGATGGCTGATTTACTAAAACTTGCACTTTCTAAATTGTAGAGTATGAGGGCTCCAAGATAATTGGCTTCTTTTTGGTTTTTGCTATTGGAAAATACTTTAACAGACCTATTTCCTCTATCCATGTATTCTGTAATTTCATAAATTCGTTGTTTATCGGAAGTGGAGTAAGTAGTGATTTTATAGCCCAGTTCTTTTCGCTTTTTATCCTTTCCTTCAAAAGTAATCTTCTTCTTTAATTTATAATCTGAGGCATATCCATCAAGCGTATTCTCAAGATTTTCAGTTATAAATTTTCCTACAGCAGATGTATCGGTAAAATATTGAACAAAACTCAACTCTTCAGGCACAGTTACTTTGGTTGTTTTGTAATAAATCTCTTCTGTGTAGTATATATCTGCGGATCCGGTGTTAAGCAATTTAAAATTGCAATCGTAGTATTTGCCATAATATTTGGTGTCGTTGTTCATTTCGCCCTGCATGCTTTTAAACCCGTTGCCTGCATCGGCCATAACGGTTTTTAAATCGACTTTTAGTTTTTCGATTGTAAACGCACTCATATCTGAACTGCTATATAATACTCCACCGGGTGTGTTGTTGGTACTGCCTGCAGTGCTGCCAGATGATTTTTTTACTTTTTCTTTTTTGCCATCGGCAGATGTAAAATACCCATTAACCAATTCATCATTTGCCCATATCCCTGTTGAAATACTTCCATCTTTGTAATTCATTACTCCATTGCCATCTCTCTTATCATTTTTCCAGTCACCTTCATATTTGCTTCCACTTGAATAGGTCATTGTTCCTTTACCATCAGCCAAATCGTTTTTCCAATCACCATCATACACGCCACCATCTTTATAACGCATTATACCTTTACCATCACTTTTGTCATTTTTCCAATCACCTTCATATTTGCTTCCGCTTGGGTAGGTCATTGTTCCTTTTCCATAAAATTGGTCATTTTTCCATTCACCTTCATACACCACACCACTGGCATAGTGGTATACACCGGATCCATCCTTCTTGTCATTTTTCCAATCGCCTTCATATTTGCTTCCGCTTGGGTAAGTCATTGTTCCTTTCCCTTCGGCTACATTATTTTTCCATTCACCAGTGTATATACCTCCATCTTTATAACGCTCAACACCATAGCCATCTTTTTTATCTTCTATCCACAGCCCATCATATTTTTTGCCACTACTATAAGTCATTATGCCTTTACCAGATCGCTTGCTGTCTTTAAAATCGCCGGTATATATTTCGTTGTTGCCAAAATTCATAGTGCCCACGCCATCTTTGCAATTGCCACTAAGGCATTGGCTTTGCAATTGCCCACTGGCAACATGTAAGATAATAATAAATAGAAATATTTTTTTCATTATTGATATTTTTATAGCTTAATTATTTTGTTCTTTCTCTAATCGCTTTGCTTTGTCTTCATACGTTTGTGCCAGCTCCGGATTGCCAGTATTTTTTAAACCTACCGCCATCATCATATTGGCCATAGGATTATTACTATTGAGCTGCAGCGCTTTTTCTGCATAAGCTTTTACCTGCTCCCAGTTTTTTTCATCAATACCTACCGATGCCCTGTTAAGCAGGTAATTTATATTTTTAGGGTCGAGGTAAATAGCCGTGTTAAACCAAATAGCTGCCTGGTTAAGGTCTTTTAATTTGTAAGCGGCTGTTGCGGCAGTATTAAAATCTTCTGCATAAGTACTTTTAGAATCAGCGGTGGCAAATCCTTTTTTATATTGAGTAATAGCTTCATTATATCTTTGTTCACCAACTAAAAATTCGCCATAAAAAATATACAGAATGCCTGGCTGGTCTACTGTTGTAGTTAGATTATTATTCAAAATTGCTTCTGCCTCCTTTATGTTTCCCAATGCCCTGTAAGCACGACTCAGATCGTTATAAGTAATAGATGATTTAGGATTAAGCTCAATCGCTTTAAGAAAATCTGCAACAGCATTTTTATAGTCTTTTATCTGGTAATAAAAACCAGCCCGTTGCTGATATATTTCTGTATTGTGATCGGGTTTGTTTAGTGTAATGGCTATACCTAAATCTTCAATAGCCTTTTCATACACGCCTTTTTTCTCAAATACTTTTGCCCTGAACAGGTAAGCTTTTACAAATTGGGGATTTTTCCTTATTGCGTTGCTAAAAGCCCTAAGTGCTTCATTCATATCGTCCTCAAAATTGAATTCGTACCATCCCCGGTTGAACATTACTTTTTCATCAGCAGGATATTTTTTTTCGAAGGATAGCAACGTAGTCAAAGCCGTTTCTTTACTATTGCCCGTATTGGCTTGCCAAAGTTTATCCAGTTCAGTACCAGTTATCTGAGCATGGCTTGTATGCTGGCTTAACAGAAGCATCAACAGTAATACATATTTTATCATCGTCTTTTATTTTGGTTTTTATGGCAATTATTTTTTAAATTAATGGGGCTTTTTACTGCGCTTTACCAAGCACTCTTTCATGCACTTTTACGGCAATCTTTGTAATATCTTTTGTTTTAGCGTTTACTACGGTGTAAAATTCATCGCCTTTATTTTTGTAAATACTGTCGCCTATTTGTAAAGTAGTGTTCATGGCTTCCGGCATGGGCAAATATTGTCCATCTGCCAAAGTCATATCCTTAAAATAGGGCTTGTGGCTATCAAAAGTAATATTTGTTACAACAGTTTTTAATTGCACGTTTTTTACTAAGTTTTCTTTTTCACTATTTCCCTGCGATTTTAAAACCAGGTAAGCACCTGCAAAAATGGTTAGTGACATTGCAATAATTACGCTGCCTGTATTTATTTTTTTATGGTACTTATTATTATACCATTTTGTAAAAAATGCGGTAAAAACAATTAGTAAAAAAACAAACAATATACCGGCAGACATTACGGTTTCAGTACTTAAATAATTTGGTTTAAAAATTACTATACAAACAAATGCTATCAATCCACCTAAAAATATGCTTAACACCAAAAGCCCAACTTTATCTTTTTTTTGCTGAGGAAGTAAAAACCATTTTTGAATACCAATTATACAGCCAATAAAAAGGATGAAAGCAATAAAATAATATAGCGTTGTAATACCCATTATTAATTATTTTTCTGAAACAGTAACTTGAAGGTTAAATTTCTTTTCTCCTGATTTAACAACCCAAATTCTGATTTTTGCTTTATTGTTTGCAGCATTTGTAATTAAATAGGGTTTGGTATAATCATCAAAGTTTTTAGTATTGTATTTTACCTCAGCCTCCCAACAACATTTTTTAAAAAAATAATTTTTCGGCTTGATTGCTTATCATCAAAGCTACAATGGCAGCAAAAAAAGTATAGATAACCAAAATAATTGTTTAGGTTTAATGGCTAAAACTTTATATGCTTTATTAAATATTTATTCTCCTTTAAATTTACCATTTTCCCAAATACCAGTTTGTACAGCACCATCTGCTTTTGTTAGTTTTCCTTTACCCTCTATTTTATTTTTACTAAATTCCCCTTCATAAATATCGCCATTATTAAAAGTAAATATTCCTTTGCCATCCTTTAACGTTCTATGAACTTCTCCAGCATAAGTTGACCCATTAGCATATTCTAAAATTCCATTTCCTTCGCCTTCGTCACTTTTAAAATCACCTGTATATTTTTGACCATTAAGCCAATATAAAGTTCCCTTGCCTTCCTTTAATCCATTTTTATATTCTCCTTTATATTTATTGCCACTTAGTTTATATAAAATTTCTCCAACACCATTGTATGTTTGGTCGGTAAAATTTCCTTTGTATATATTGCCTACGGAGTCTTCAAATTCTCCAAACCCACTTTTACAATTACCAGATAAGCATTTGTTTGCACCTTTTTTTTGAGCTGCTTCTGTTTGTTTTGTAAAGCCTTTAACAAATTCATCATTTTGAAAATCTCCATTTTGAAAATCACCAATTATTGTTAATTTTCCTCTGCCATTTCTTTTCCCATTTTTAAACTCTCCAACAAAAAAAGCACCATCAGGATATTTGTAACTTCCATTCCCATCTGGCTTTCCGTTTTTAAAATCCCCTACATAACTTGTCCCATCTGCAAATAGCATTTCTCCTTTACCTTCAATTTTATCATCTTTAAAATTTCCACTAAACTTATTGCCATTTGTATACATATTAGTACCGTTGCCGTTTTTTTTGCCATTTACAAAAATTCCAGCATATCCAACATCCCCATCAGTGAATTTACCGTAACCATTTTGACAATCGCCGCTAAGGCATTGACTAAAAGCTATGTTCGAAACAGCGATAAGGGCTATTAAAATTATTTTTTTCATGTTTTGAGTTTTTAGTTTTAAAAGTTTTTACCTTTTACAAGAAATATATTATGCATTTGCGCTTCTATTAAATTATCTATCTGAAATATTAATTGCTGTGCTTTTTAAAAATTTATTTATTTATTCTACAGCCATTGTTCACCACGTTTCGCCGCCAAGTGCATCTAAATTTATAACAGGCAATTTATTATCAAATGAATAGTTCACTAAACGACTTTTAGATAGACCATATTCTATTTCTTTTTTTACAGTAGCAATAATCTTATCTTTTCAAAAGCGGCTTCCATTTTTCTGCATAATACAAGTACTTCTGCTTTGGTCATTTTTATAATTTCTGCCCTGTAAACAAAAGCTTTTTTAAATGTACTACTAATATAGGGTGGATAATTTTTTACTAATCACTTTGCAAAGCCATTTAGTTTTCCCTTTACCTGGTATTCATTATCGTTTTTATCCAATTGAACGACCAGTAATTGTAATATGGAGATGATTATTTTAGTTGTTTTTTAAAAAGCATGTTTGTTAAAACATATTAACTAGTATAAATGGTTTTATTTTACGAAAATACCGTCTTTCCAAATACCTTCCTGGGTAGTGTTTGTTGCTTTATTATAGAATTTGCCGGAACCGTTTTGCACATCGTTCTTAAATTCGCCAATGTGATAATTGCCATTTTTAAAATTGTAGGTTCCCTGTCCTTCTTTTAGGCCATTTACAAAATCTCCTTCATAAATATTTCCATTGGCATATTTCATTTTGGCTTTACCATTAAAATTATCATTTTCAAACTGGCCAATGTAAACTTCGCCGGTTTTTGCTGTATAAGTACCTTTCCCTTTCATTTTGCCACTAACCCAATCGCCTTCATAAATATCGCCCCATTGATAAATGAATTTTCCAAAACCATCAACACAGTTACCCGAGACACATCCGGTTGAAGTTGTGGGCGCTGGAATAAGGCCGGAAGCAGCATTTGCAAAAACACCGTCTTTCCAGGTGCCTTCCTGCGTGGTATTTGTTGCTTTATTGTACAATTTACCGGAACCGTTTTGCACATCGTTCTTGAATTCGCCAGTGTAATAATTCCCATTTTTATAATTGTAAGTTCCCTTTCCTTCTTTTAAGCCATTTACAAAATCTCCTTCATAAATATTTCCATTGGCATATTTCATTTTGGCTTTACCATTAAAATTATCATTATCAAACTGGCCAATATAAACTTCGCCGGTTTTTGCTGTATAAGTACCTTTCCCTTTCATTTTGCCACTAACCCAATCGCCTTCATAAATATCGCCCCATTCATAAATGAATTTTCCAAAACCATCAACACAGTTACCCGACAGGCATCCGGTTAAAGTTGTGGGCGCTGGAGTAACGCTGGAAGCAGCGTTTACAAAAACATCGTCTTGCCAGGTACCTTCCTTCAGCATATTTCCTGCTTTGTCATATTCTTTCCCGTTGCCATGCTGCTTATCATTTTTAAATCTGCCTATGTAATAATTGCCATCTTTAAGTGTCAAAGTTCCTTGTCCTTCGCTTTTACCATTAACCCAATCACCATCATAAGTATCTCCATTTTCATATTTGCCTTTGCCTTTGCCATTGGGTAAATCGTTGGCAAACTGACCGGTATAAACCATACCATATTTTGATGTGAAGGTTCCCTTTCCTTCTTTGTTGCCACTAACGAAATTACCTTCGTAACTGCTGCCGTTGTCATAATTTTTTTTGCCAAAGCCATTGACGCAGTTGCCGCTATGGCATTGGCAAAAAGCTATATTAGATATGGCCATCAGGGCTATCAAAATTATCTTTTTCATAATTGTTACTTTAAAGGTTTAAAAGTTTTTTGCTGCTTATAAGAAATGTACAATTCACCTGCATCTATCAAATTATTTTTGTGAACCAATTACTTTGATATCATGTTTATCAGCCACTGTTTATCAAACAAACCGATAACGTTTATCGTTATTTTTAATAGGTTTGGTTTGTACCACAATATTAGAAGTTTAATACGGTAGCGAACGTACCCTGCAATGGGTATTTTAGATTTTTGCTAAATATGGTTTTATAAAATTTTGTAACCTATAATTTTTATCTTCGCTTAAAATAATTCAATCATCTTAAAAGCAAATCCCTTTATTTTTTTGCAAATAAGTTTAGGGTAACACTAAAATGAGCTACATCGCATCCATTCATGCCCGCCAGATATTAGATAGCCGTGGCAATCCTACAATTGAGGTAGATATTTTAACCGAGAACGAACATTTGGGCCGTGCAGCCGTACCAAGTGGCGCCAGCACAGGTATACATGAAGCCGTTGAGCTACGTGACGGCAATAAAAAATTATACGGAGGCAAAGGTGTGCTTAAAGCAGTAAAAAATGTAAATACCATTTTGGCTGATAATTTATTGGGATGGGATGTTGCCGATCAAACCGGTATTGATGCCATGATGATAGCATTGGATGCAACACCCAATAAAGGCAAACTGGGTGCCAATGCAATTCTTGCGGTGAGTATGGCTGTTGCAAAAGCTGCTGCGTTGGAAGCTAATCTTCCGTTGTACCGGTACATTGGCGGCACTAATGCAAAAATTTTGCCCATACCCATGATGAATATTTTAAATGGCGGTGCACATGCCGATAATAAAATAGATTTTCAGGAATTTATGGTAATGCCTGTTGGTGCTTCATCTTTCAGCGAAGGTTTGCGTTGGGGTGTTGATATTTTTCATGCACTAAAAATTGTACTTAAGAAAAAAGGTTACAGCACCAATGTGGGAGATGAGGGTGGTTTTGCCCCAAACATTCAAAGCAATGAAGAAGCTATAGAAACGGTTTTAACAGCCATACAAAGCGCAGGTTACAAAACCGGTAGCCAGGTGCAAATAGCAATGGATGCGGCAAACAGCGAATTGTGGAATGCAAAAGAGAAAAAATACATTTTCCATAAGAGTGATGGCAAAAAAATGACCAGCGAACAATTGGTAAATTATTGGGTAAGCTGGGTTAAGCAATACCCCATTTGCTCTATTGAAGATGGTATGGCAGAAGATGATTGGAAGGGTTGGAAAATGCTAACCGAAGCTGTTGGCAGCAAATGCCAGTTGGTAGGTGATGATTTATTTGTAACCAACGTTACCCGTTTAGAAAGAGGTATTAACGAAGGTATTGGCAATGGTCTGCTTGTTAAGGTAAACCAGATCGGCACCATCACCGAAACCATTAATGCGGTAAGCATGGCGCAAAACAACGGCTACAATACAATAATGAGCCACCGCAGCGGCGAAACAGAAGATACTACTATTGCTGACCTGGCTGTGGCCTTAAATTGTGGCCAGATAAAGACCGGTTCAGCTTCCAGAACCGACCGCATGGCAAAATACAACCAGCTTATCAGAATTGAAGAAATGCTGGCAGAAAGTGCCATTTATCCAAAAGGAAAGATTAAATTCGGAAAGTAGAATAGAGGAAAATTGATGCTGGATACTTGATTCTGGATAATACACATCAGTTACAGAATCAACCATCCAACCTGCAAAAGTTAAACAAATTGAAATTATTAACTCACATACCATCCTGGCTTAAAAGCAAATACCTGATTGCGGGTGTTTGTTTTTCAATTTGGATGGTTTTCTTTGATCCAAAAGATATTTTATCTGATTTGGAACGCAGAGATAAGCTGAACGAACTGCAAACCAGCGAGTTACTTCTTAAGCAGCAAATTACCGATGCCAGACAGGAGTTGGATTTACTTAAGAACGATGCACAAAGCATTGAAAAATACGCACGTGAAAAATACCTCATGAAAAAAGACAATGAGGATCTTTTCATTGTTAAATCCACCTCAGAAAAAAAATAAGTCTAACGAAAAAACAATATTACTGTTTAACAACCGTTTATATAAATGGATAATGGATATTTAATTTCTTAACTCAAGCAACTTAACCTCAACATGCACAATTTTACACCGGAAGATTTATTACAGTATCTGTATAAAGAAACTTCCCCGGAACAAACAGCCGAAATTAAGGCTGCTTTGGAAACAGACTGGAGTTTGCGTGAAAAATTTGAAGTGATAACATCGGCCCAAAGCAGGCTGGAAGCACTTAAAATGTCACCAAGCCAGCAAACAATTGATAATATTTTAAGTTATGCTGAAAAAGCTGTGGCAGAACTTACACCACATGCATAATTCCCTCATACTTTTAGTGTAATTTTAATCTCCCCCGCCTAAGGCAGGGGAGATTTTTTTATGACACTAAAAGCGCGTTACGTTTTTTTTATCGAGTATTTCTTAAAACATGCGCCAGATGCAGAAACAGAGTTATTGTATGATGATCCTTTTCAGTTGCTGGTAGCTGTAATACTTTCTGCCCAATGCACGGATAAAAGAGTTAACCTCACTACCCCGCACATCTTTGAAAAATACCCCGATGTATTCAGCATGAGTAAAGCTGAATTTGACGATCTTTTTCCGCTTATAAAAAGCATTTCATATCCAAACAACAAAACAAAACATTTAATGGGTATGGCTAAAATGCTGGTACAGCAATATAATGGGCAGGTTCCAATGACGGTTGATGAACTTGTTCAGCTACCCGGTGTTGGGCGAAAAACAGCCAATGTAATAACTTCAGTAATTGATAACCAACCTAACATGGCAGTAGATACACATGTTTTTAGAGTTAGTGCCAGGATTGGATTAACAACAAATGCCAGGACGCCTTTGGCTGCAGAAAAACAATTAATAAAAAACCTTCCTGAAGGATACGTACATATTGCGCATCACTGGCTAATATTGCACGGAAGGTATATATGCACGGCCCGAAAACCACGGTGCAGCGAATGTGGTTTAAACAGTATCTGTAAATTTGTGAAGAAAAATGCGTAAACTTGAATTATAATTGAAGAATTATCGGTTTATTTGCATGAAATAACTCATCCTTTTAAAACCCAGCCAATATATTTTAAAAAAGGACTAAATAAATGAAAAAAATCACTGTTAGTATCGGCGTTATTTTATTGCTTACCTTATTCGTAAAACAAGCCTCCGCTCAATATTATTTTTACAATAATAAATATTACGACAGCCCGGTTACATTTGAACTTGGAGGATCTATTGGTGCTATGAATTGCCTGACTGATCTGGGTGGTAACAAGGGAATCGGCAAAAAATTTGTAAAAGATCTAAACCTAGGTAAAACACAAATTGCCGGTAGTGTTTCTCTCACAGCTATGTATAATTATATGTTTGCTTTAAGGCTTGAGGCCACATTCGGCTCTGTAGCAGCCGACGATAAAGTACTTGAAAAAGTAGCTCCTTCTACTTCCGGCCGCTACGAAAGGAATTTAAGCTTCAAATCAAAAATTACTGATTTTATGATGGGCCTGGAAATTCATCCTTTATATATCATCAACAGCTATAATCAGGATGAAGAAAAAGAACCACCTTTATTTTCTCCATACCTGCTTGCAGGCGTAGGCTTTTTTTCATTTAAACCGCAGGCAAAATTGGCCGGTAAATGGGTTGATCTGCAGCCACTGAGCACCGAAGGACAAGGTTTCGCAGAATATCCTGACAGAAAACCGTACAAGTTGAATCAAATCGAAATTCCATTGGGATTGGGCGTAAAATACGATCTGGGATCTACCTTGAGCCTGAGAGCTGAATTCGTTTACAGAAAAATAAATACAGATTACCTGGATGACGTGCATTCGCTATACTATATTGATCCAACTTTATATGCCAACTATTTTACAGGTGCTAAATTAACCAATGCGTTATTATTGAATAACCGTGAATATGAGCTGGATCCT
>JBBRCM010000017.1:0-40175 GCA_038204855.1 Chitinophagales bacterium | reverse complement strand
GGCAGTGTACTTTTAATCCGTTAATGAAAAAATAAAAGCCTGGCATTAATCAAATCTCCAAAATAAGCACTGCAGAATTTACCACTGCTGTTGTTTACAAGGAAAAGCCACAACAATGGAAATATGGAGATAAGAACACCTCCCAGTGGCTCACAAATTCATATCCGGATTTTCGATGTGCGCCGATAAGGAATCATTTTTATGCGGTTTGGGTGCTTTAATTTTTTTGTGATCCATTTTTTTAATACCAGCCAGTGTTTCCACACAGTTATCTACAATCTCTTTGGTAGTACGTTCAATGTACTCACTCTTTTTAAACAGCAGTACATTTTTATCCATGTCTTCTGCTGTCCAGCCGCGGCTCCAGCCCAGAAAACTGAAAGGCGGAAAAGTAAAACCGAGGTCGGTAAAGAAAGACATCAGTTGACCAGCTACTGCCTGAATGTTATCCTGACCGCCGGTGATGATAAAGGAAGCCACTTTATTTTTTATCAATACTTTATCCGCCACTGTAATCTGGTTTTGTACGGTGTTAAGCCTTTCGGCCATTTTATAATATAGTGAGGAGGCATTACCCCATCGTATGGGAGTTGCCAGTAAAACCACATCGGCCCAAAGCACCATATCTCGGTAAACGTTTGTCATGCCATCTTTAGCATCCATTTCTGTAATGCTGCATGGCCAGGTGCAGGCGTTCATGTGTTGCGAATAATATCCTTCGCAGTGGCGGAATTTAAGTTCCCGTAATTTTATCATTCGTGTGGCTGCTCCATGTTTTTCGGTTGCATATGCCAATGCTTTTTCCAGCGCATTTTCTGATGTACTGAACCTGGAAATATCATCATTCATGTTGGTAGTAGAAATGCCCAGTATGTTCAGGGATGTTGGAGTTGTCTGATATTTCAGGTTCACCAGGTCGTCCAGTGCGGAGAGGTCATGCATGGCATGCTTCGCTTTAATAACGGGCTTCTCACTTACCAGAATATCATTTCCTTCCGTCTTAATTTCGTAAACAGATTGCTGGTCTTTAAAATCCAGTGGCGCTTTGCCGGTCTCAATATTATACTCCCAGCCATGCCAGGGGCAGGTAACATACAGCCCACCGTATTTCTTTTTTACACAGCCCAGGCCCAGCGGCCCGCCCTTGTGCAGGCAGGCATTGCCAATGGCGGTTATTTTTCCATTGTAATGAAACAGCGCAACTTTTGCATTTTTTACCTGTACAATTTTGCTGCTTCCTTCCGGCAGTTCATCCAGCGCTAATACCCTAATAAAATCCATGGCATGTAAATTTATCTTCTAAACTAATTTATTTGCGTTGGATGCAGAAATTTATTGCAGGAGGGGCAACTGCAACTAAGCCGGGGGTTTAAATTTTTTAATAAAGTCAAATCACAAAAGAGCAATAGAAAAGTATGTTTTAGCTTTTTTTAAATCCGGTTGCAGACTGGTGGAAATAAAACGGCATTAGAGGATTCTACAAATTTTGCGTTTGTTGTTTGATGATTGTGGATGGGAACACCAGTGACAGTGGGGTACAACTGACCTAAGCAATAGAAAGTAGTTTTGATTCCGTCATTTCAGTACAAATTTTCTGTATGTTTTTTATGTAAGTATTTAATTGCTTACGTTTATAAACTAACATAAAAGATGGATGATGAACAGGCACAAAAAAAGTATTATTTATTTCAACTGGCTTGTATCCGAAATCATCAGGAAAACAAACATCTTTAAAACCCATTTGTTTCATTACAAAAGAGGAAACCTGTTTACCTAATAAAAAAACAACTGATGGATTAAGTGTGTCAAGTTCAAACTGAAAATTGGGGTAACATTTTTCCATTTCATGCTCAATTGGGTATCTGATTTTCCCATTATCCTTCAACGGAACACATTTTACCAGATTTGTCTTGTAAAAACTGATGTTGCCCGTCATAGGTTGTTCAATGGAATCTATTAATGCTCCCGTACGGGTAGTTGGAGATAACGGAAGATGCTCAACACCTTCATCAAATTGTACGGCAGATAAACCTACCCAAAAAATATGTGAATGTTTAAGAAAATCTAGAACCGGCATCTGATTTAGGTATAGCCCACATGCTTTACATACCTTCCGGCATGGTTTGATTTTTTGATTCAAGTCCAGCGAATATTTTACCGTCATTCAGGTTAATTGTACGGTAAATATAGTGATGAAGAAGGTTATCATCAACTTTTGAATAGTTGCCACTATGAAAATTAAATTGTAAACGGCCTACAAGTCCCGACAAGTCTTGATTTGCTTGAACCTGATTTACTTTTAAATTATAGCCTTTTTGTTCAAGATCATGGTATATCTGAGTGCCGTGATAAGGGCGGTACTGAAAAACACTGGTTCGGAAATTAACTCCATAGCTTATAGAAAGCTCTTTTAATTTGACAGCTAATTGAAAAGTCATTTCCATATCTTCAGCGGTTTCTTCTGGAAAACCATAAATAAAATAACCCTTCATATTTATACCAGCTCTAAATACTTTGGTTAGGTTGCTAATGATAGTATCAAGATTTTTAGTTTTATTAATTTCACCTAAAATTTTGGGTGAGCCGGACTCGATTCCAATAAAAAGTTCATAGCAACCACAGCTTTTTAATTCGTTCATTACGGATTCATCAACATTATTAAATGTCATTACATGTACCATAGAACGCCATTGAAGTGCAAAATTTGAAAAGACATTGATTGCTTTCTGAACAGTGGCATTAGTTTTTAAAAATAAATCATCAAGCACCCTTATTGAATTGACGGTTGGGTAAGCTTCTAATATTTCATTTAATTCCTGTATAATTGCAGGTTCTGATTTTTCTCTGATAGAATAATTATTATTTAAAGACCTGGCAGCAGCACAAAAAGCGCAATTATATATGCAGCCCCGGCTGGTAACTATATTCCCCTCAATGAAACCTAACGGATGTACTACAGGTTCATTTAAGAAAAAACTACGGTCAAGCGGCACATTTGAAATATCTTTTACTTCATACTTTGATTTTCCATCTACAAGAAATACCCGGCGATTTATTTCGGCAAGAAAAGGAAGTTCCTTAAGTTGATTTTTTACAATGTCTAATGCGATTAGTTCACCATCACCGGTTACCATATCAATTTGATTATTGGTTGACCAGGTAAGTATATTTTTGTAAAGTTGCTTAGTAGAAAGACCCCCAATAATAAAATGGGTGTTAAATTGTAAGGCTTCTGCAAAATCCTTTACTAATTCATAGTTAGTGGTAAAGATATTAATAGCTATGAATTCAGGTTTAATTGCATTAACAGTAGCAATTAAATCTGCTAATGGTATTCTTTGATGTACTGCATCTATAAGCTTAACATCAATACCATTGCTATGCAGAATAGTGGCAATATACCCCAATCCAAGTGGTGGCAAAGAATCCTCATCGTAGAGGTCATTCTTTGCCCGGAATAATGGTGAATTAATGATTATTACTTTTATTGCTTATTTTCTATAAGTCTCTTAATTAAATTTTCAATCTCTTTCATCGGAGCCCTTTGATTTATTGTTTCATATAAATTCAATTTCTCTATTGCTTCTTGCTTCTTCAAAAAACCAATGACATGCAGTTCTTCTATTATCCATAATACACCTCTTACTGTAAGTCCCTGTTTCACTGAAATTTTCCTTAAGCTACCATCCGAACTATAAATAATTGCATCCTTCCTTATGGCTAATTCCAAAACGGAACTATCAGGTAAACTTAACCCCTGATACTCATCGAATAATTCCTGAATTGCTTCAAATTCTCCATCAGCATCAATTTGCAATTTACCGTTGTCAACAAATTTTGATATTTCCTGCCACTGCGTTTCATTTGTTATTTCTCCAATCACCTGCGGTGTGGTCAATGCAATAAAACCTAATTGAAAAAAATCTCCAAGAAGATTCAAATCAACCAGGTCAAAGAGGATACAGGCATCCTTTATCACTATTTGCTTTTTATCTGACACCTATAAACCCTTTTCTTAGTTCGTTAATACTTATATTCCAAAGAGCCGCTGCCTTACTCAGGCTGATTAGTTCTTCAGCTAAAGCCCTGTTTACTAACTGGTCAAAATTTCTTGATTTTTCTTCTCCTTTATAATCGCCTGGCTCATTTTTAGCTCCATAGGTTTTGCTCATGTAAACCATCCATCTTTCATAGTAGCTGGGCACAATTATTTCAAGTTCTTTTAACCTATGAACAATTGCTCTAAGAGAAATTCCAAAGTATTCTTTTATCCCGATTAACTCTTCTATTCGGATATAGGTTCTTTTTGCTGAGCCGATTTGTTTTAATACCATTTCAGTCGGAATTAGGAAACAACTGGAAAATAAATGACAGTATATTTCAACTTCTTTGGGTAAATCTGCAATATGCTTTTCAAAACTTAAAAGCAAATGTGCCAGTTCATGTATGATAGTAAATCTTATTCTTTCAATTGGTTTATTCCTGATGTTTACTACTACTACCGGTATTCCTGGTGAAGTAAAAACAGCTAGTCCATCAATCTCCTCTACATCGTCTATTAGTAATACTTTAATGCCTTTTAATTCGAGCATTTCAATAATGTTCAGAATAGGGTCAGTTCCTAAATCCCATTCTTTCCTCAATTTGATAGCAGCAAGCTCTACATCTTTCTTAGTAGCAATCGCTGAATTTTTTAATGGATTTTTGAATTCAGTTTTAATCCCAACGATATTTTCTATTTCTAAATACCGTTCAACATAATCCCTAACTTTCTCTACAACAGATTCCTCATTCTTTTTAGAAAGACTGGCTTTTTTTCTGAAAAGAATTTCACCAAGTTCAACCTGATTTCTTTTCATGAAATAATCGGGCTTCACTTTTAAAGTGCTGGAAATTGCTACAAGTACATCTCCCGATGGATTCATTAAACCCATCTCGTATTTATTCAGAGATTGCTTAGTCACCTTATTTTCTAAGGCATCAGCAAGTTGTTGTAGGGAATAGCCAGCCATTTTTCTGGCTAATTTCAACCTGTTTCCAAAAATATTTTCTGCTACCTGTTCCATAATTTTAAAGTATCTGGTTGACAAAAGTAGTAAATAAATTCAAATTGTCAACTAAAATCGCTAATTTATTTGGGAATTTTATTCAATGCCTTCATTTACAGTATTTAAAAGGAAATCCATACCATGAAGGAGCCAGTTATAAAAAATGAAGTGTTCGTTTTTATGTGTTTTTGATATACATAAAACTTAGAGCAAATAATTATTTTGTGCCCTTTAATCACCCAATCACATACCCCGTACTCCTTCCCCCTCCAACTTCCTTCACTAAAATTTTTTTCTGCATCAAATCCTGTATATCCCGTAAAGCTGTATCCTGCGAGCATTTGGCAATGGTTGCCCATTTGGAGCTGGTTAGTTTTCCTCTAAAGCCATCCAGTATTTTAATTACCTGATAAAAAGCCAACGGAAAAGAAGCGTTTTAAACAAAGGCTGCTATCTGTAAGTGTTTTAAGGAAATATCAATATATTTTGGGTTGGAAAATAGGCTACGTTTCCTGTCGCTCCACTCTTCTAACCGCCGGGAAATTGTAAGCTTGTCCATAGTCTTTTCTTTTGTGGCGATATAATCGATTGACGATAAAAGCTCCAAGGCAAAATCCGAATAAAAACCGCATAAAAAAGCAATCGTCTTGTTTGCAATTTCCAACAGTTCAGTATTGCTTTCAACATGATTTTTTACTATATCATAAGCATCAGCTATTAATGTTAATGGTTCAAAAGGTTTTTTATTCATATCGCTATACCCCATAAGATAACTGCCATTGATAGCATTTAAAACAAACCTTACTTTTCCGGAATAAGGCCCGTAAAAATTTGGTTCAAAATCTAATTTGAAATATTTTTTTGCGCCAAATCTTTGTAAAAAATAACATACTTTTTCACTTGAAAACTCCGACACATATTCCCCGTTTTTAACCAGGTCATATAAAACATACAGCAACAATGCCCGGGCATCTGTAAGTTTAACTCTCTCCTTTTTTAAATGTTCCTGTATTTGAGCGGTTGGCTCATACACATAAATAGCTATATCCAGGTGATGGAGTTTTTGTTCTATTATTTTTTTTACCTGTTCCCATTTCAGGCCACCGTTTCCTGCTCCCAGAGGGGGTATTGCAATACTTTTTATTTGATTTTTTGTAATTATTTCCACGAGGTTATCCAACCCGTCTTCAATGTATTTATATTCAGAAGGTTTTCTCCAGTTTGTTTTTGTGGGGAAATTTATTATTACCTTTTCGCCCGAACTTGTATTGCTGTCTGATGTAATAAACATTTGTCCAACCTTTACCTCATGGTATTGGCAAGCCTTTTCATAAGCTTTATAATTATTTGGATAGGCTTTTTTAAACTGTAAAGCAATACCCTCTCCCATAACGCCCATCGTATTAACGGTATTAATTAATGCCTGGGCATCGCTGTCTAATATGTTACCGGTTATATATTGTATCATGGTTGTTTTTTAATAGTAGGCATTAGGTATAACCTTAATTTTATCTTTATCAATACCAAGTTCTGTCAATGTAGTTTTTACAGCTTCATTATAGCAACCAAAGCCTAAAATAAGGTCTGGCGACAAGTCTTCTGAAACCAAAAACTCAGCCTGTTTTTTTCTTTTAATATTCAGGTTATCCTGCCCTCCCCAATAAGATGCTTTTACGGCATTCCAATCTACGATTTTTGGCAAATCATTTACTTTCGAACTGTCATAAAATGTAGTTAAGCTATCAGTTGCATGCCCGTCAGAAAAATAATAATTTTCCTGCTTTTCAATTATTCGTTCAACTGAACATACCAGGTAAATAATGTCCGGCGCCGGAGTTGCATCTATCACAAAGTTGCCACCATTTTGTATTACATATAAGATAGGGATTTTAATGCCAAAATAAAACGGAATAAAATTGCCAAGTGTTATTAAAGGGGCTTCTAAATTCATATCTCCATTGTCTACTCTCACTTGCCTGGCATCTCTTGTATGTATCAGGCTTAGATCTCCAATGGCAACAAAATCAGGGTTTCGATTTACAGAATGTGTATGATTAATCCCATGCTGCAATATGTGTGGAATATTGCCAATGTGCGTCATGCAATATATATTAATTGCTGCCAAATCCATTTAAAACGGCGTTTCGTAAAATCAAATATAGCGTTTTTTGCCTGCCGGTCTTCATAGCCCCGCCAATGTGTGCTTGCATGAAACCCTCCGCTTGAAAAAGTCTGAAGCAGCGTACCGCCCATAAAAGCCGCTAACCTTTAATCACCCAATCACATACCCCGTACTCCTTCCCCCTCCAACTTCCTTCACTAAAATTTTTTTCTGCATCAAATCCTGTATATCCCGTAAAGCTGTATCCTGTGAGCATTTGGCAATGGTTGCCCATTTGGAGCTGGTTAGTTTTCCTATAAAACCATCCAGTAGTTTATTAAGCATCAGTACCTGCCGGTTGTTTAATAAAGTTTTGGCGTGCTGCTCCCAAAACCTGGCTTTGTGTAAAACAACAGCCAAAGTTTCATCAGTTGCTTTTAAAGAGCGGTGCAAACAATTTAAAAACCAGGTTAACCAGCCTGTAATATCCAGTGTTCCTTTTTGTGTGGTTTCCAGTATATCGTAATAGGCGTTTCGTTCTTTACGTATTTGCGCACTCATGCTGTAAAAGCGTTGTGCAGTACCATCGGCACGGGCAAGCTGTATATCGGCAATGGCCCTGGCTATACGGCCGTTGCCATCATCAAAAGGGTGTATGGTTACAAACCATAAATGAGCAATGGCAACTTTTAATACCGGGTCAATATTCATTTCGGTATTAAACCAGTTTATAAAATGGTTCATTTCATCAGCAAGTAATTCCGCATTCGGTGCCTGGTAATGTATTTTTTCTTTACCCATTGGTCCGGATACCACTTGCATGGGATCATCATTTGTATTGTTTCGCCAGGTACCAGTTACAATTTTTTGCATACCGCTGCGGCCAGTTGGGAACAATGCTGCATGCCAGCCAAATAAGCGTTCGTTAGTTAAAGGCGCATTAAAATGTTGTGTTGCATCCAGCATCATTTCCACCACACCTTCCACGTTGCGGTCGGCAGGTATCATACCGGCCACGTCCATACCCAGCCGGCGGGCAATGGAGGAGCGTACCTGTGCTGCATCTAATAATTCACCTTCAATTTCGCTTGATTTTAATACATCTAAAGTGATGGTTTGCAGGGTAGCCTCTTCCTTAATGCCAAAACCCAGGGCATCCATGCGGCCAAGTAATTTTCCCTGCTTGTGGCGTACTTCTGCAAGCAATGGAGAAACAGTTTCCTGGTTCCAGGAAAACCGGGGCCATTCGGTACGCTGGTAGATGTAAAAGCTCATTTTATGCATTTATGCGGTGAATATAGGCTTTATTCGCCGCATATTTAATTATTCGCCGCATATTTTGCGGTGAATAAGGCTGTTATTCGCCGCATATATTCAAAATAAAATTGAAAAAATATGCATAAAAACTATGTTCAAGTTGATATAACGTCATTTTCCGCCATTTTAATGCAGCGGCTTTAATGCATGCAACCAAAGCTTATGTAAACTTCTTGGGGAGATTTATTTCAAAAGTTTAGCAGCTACAAAATCGCAAATTATTATTTCATCGGGCTGACTTAAATATGCGACAACATATTTTTTGTACGTAACGCAGCGGTAGTCAAGATACCTCCAAACATTATTATACTTACAAGGCTTGTGTTCTATTCTCTCGTCGGCCAGTTTTTCAAAAAACGCAAATGCCTCATCAACAAACTTTTTTGCAGTTTTGGGTAATCCTTTCCCTTCAATAAACAGGGCAACATCTGCCACAGCTTCAGCAGCAGGTTCCAGAATGGTTACTTTCCTTTTGCCCACTTATCAATCATTTTGTAGGCATGTTTTTTTCCGGCAGCAAGCGTAAGTTTTTTTACGGGGCTTGTTTTTTGTGCGGCGAGCAATTGAAGTTTATCAAATTCTTTTTGCTCAATAATCACGAAGTTTTTTTTATCTATTGTAAGCGTTTCCATATATATGCTTTGTCAAATCAAATTTACTGTAAAAACTTAATAAAACGTTCTTTAAAAAAGGGTGAAAAAAGCCCTAAAAAAATTACTTTTGTAATCCTGCTTATTGCAGATTAACGGTAGCTAAAACATTAATTATGAGCAACGGACCAGTTTCAAATTTTATAGAACACCACTACCGCCATTTTAATGCAGCGGCTTTAATGGATGCAGCCAAAGGCTATGTAACACACCTGGATGAAGGTGGTAAAATGATGATAACCCTGGCAGGCGCTATGAGTACCGCCGAGCTGGGCCTTAGCCTGGCCGAAATGATACGGCAGGATAAGGTAAGCATCATCAGTTGCACCGGTGCCAACCTGGAAGAAGACATCATGAACCTGGTGGCGCACAGTCATTATAAAAGAGTACCTAATTACCGGGATCTTAGTCCGCAGGAAGAATGGGACCTGTTAGAGAACCATTACAACCGCGTTACCGATACCTGCATACCGGAGGAAGAAGCTTTCCGCAGGTTGCAGCAGCATATTCATAAAATATGGAAAGATGCTGATGACAAGGGTGAACGTTATTTTCCGCATGAGTACATGTACAAAATGCTGCTGAGTGGTGTGCTGGAACAATACTACGAGATAGACCCGAAGAACAGCTGGATGCTGGCGGCGGCACAAAAGAATATTCCGATTGTGGTACCGGGCTGGGAAGACAGTACCATGGGAAATATTTTTGCATCCTACATTATTAAAAACGAAATGAAAGCTACCACCATGAAAAGTGGCATTGAATATATGGTTTGGCTGGCGGATTGGTACCGGAATAATTCTGCAGGCAAGGGTGTTGGTTTCTTCCAGATTGGTGGTGGTATTGCCGGCGATTTTCCTATTTGCGTAGTGCCCATGATGTACCAGGACCTAGAATGGCATGACGTGCCTTTCTGGAGTTATTTTTGCCAGATAAGCGATTCAACAACTTCTTACGGATCTTATTCGGGTGCAGTGCCGAACGAAAAAATTACCTGGGGCAAACTTGATATAAAAACACCAAAATTTATTGTGGAGAGTGATGCTACTATCGTCGCTCCGTTGATCTTCGCATGGATATTAGGATGGTAGGAACCTAAACCCCCTCCGCCTCCTGAAGGGGAAACTTTGGAGAATAAATTTTTTGACTCTTTTCTAAATACAAAAAGTGGCTTCATTTTAAAGAAAGCCACTTTTTATATTTTATAAGGCATTAAGTTTCTGAAGTTGCCCAGTTCCCCCTTCAGGGGTTAGGGGGTTCTCGTTCCCATATTCAACGGCGTATCTCTTTTCAGCATCTCATCCCTGTTCGCCATTTCCCAGGCAGTATGAAAGATCATACGCACTCTTTTTTCATACAGGTCCCAGTAAATTTTATCAACGGTATCTGTTGGCTGGTGATAATCTGATTTAAGCATACCATCGTAGAAAAACAAAATGGGTATGCCTTTACGGGCAAAATTGTAATGGTCGCTGCGGAAATAAATTTTATTCTGGTCGTTGGGGTCATCAAATTTATAATCCAGCACCAGGTTGGTATATTTTTTATTTACGCCTTCGTTAATGATGGGCAGGTCGCTGCTGATTTTATCATGACCGATAACATATACATAGTTCAGGGTGTCGTCTGTTTTGCGTTCGGTATCTATGCGGCCAACCATATCTGTATTCAGGTCAACAGTTGTTTTCTCTAATGGAAAAAATGGATGATCGCTGTAGTACTCGCTGCCCCAAAGACCTTTTTCTTCTCCGCTTACGGTCATAAATACAATGGTTCTGCGTGGCCGGTTGCCTTCGGCAGCAGCTTTGGCAAATGCCTGGGCCATAGTGATAACGGCACAGGTGCCGCTGCCATCATCATCGGCGCCATACCAAATCTTTCCATTGCGTGCACCCAGGTGATCGTAGTGGCCGGTTAAAAAAACGTACTCGTCTTTTTTATCGGTGCCTTCAATAATACCCACTACATTGCTTGCGTTGATGGTGGTTCTGTATTTTTCAAAATTATAAGTAACCTTAGTTTTGCTTTCGATAGGCCATTGGTTTGCAATGATGCCGTTGGCTTTTACAATTTTAAGCAGCGTATCAAAATTATTGCCGATGATTTTTTTTGCAAGTGCATGAGAAAGCTGTGCAAAGTTTAATGTTTTAGCATCTGTATTTGGCCTGGGAAAATAAACACCTGTTTTTTTGCCACTGGCAACAGCACGCTCATTAAACGTTTCCTGTGTTGGGTTAATAACCAGCACACCGGCTGCACCTTTTGCTGCTGCAGTTTCAAGCTTTTTAGGGATACCGGGAAACGTCCAGGCACTGGATCTTTTTGTGCCGCTTACAATGTAGTTAGCATCTTTTTTGGGCTCACCCAGAAAGATAATTACAATCTTTCCTTTTACATTAAGGCCGGTATAATCACTGTATTTTTCATCATCAATGCCATAGCCTGCAAAAACTACCTTTTTGCCTTTAAAATTTCCGGTTTCATTGTTGTTCATGTTTATGATAAAATCTTTACCATATTCTGCAGGCTTGCCTGCAACAGTGAACTCCCCGGTTTTTAAGCTATCCTGGTAAAGCGGGTAAAACTGCTGATATCCGTTTAAAGAAGGAACTGACTGCAAACCAATGTTTTTAAACTGCATTTCAATATAGGTGGCTGCTTTACGTTGGCCTTCGGTACCGGTTTCACGGCCCTGCATATCGGCACTGGCAATAATGCTGAGATGTGTTTTAAGGTTGCGGCCTGTGATGATTGCAGCATATTTTGCAGGGTCTGTTTGTGCAAAGGAAATGCTGATGCCTGCAAACAGGCAGGTGAAAAGAAATATTTTTTTCATTTTTAAAATTTAGTAGACGGCAAAATAATCAAAACTATAAAGCCTCCATTGTATTTTTTATAAACGGCGATATAGAATTTTGTGTAGTTTAACAGATGTTTTTTAGCAATAAGTCCCGCTTTTTAGATTTAAATGTAAATTGGTGAGCCGCTGCCTAATTACTTTGTTTGAGTAATATTCTGAGTAAATTTCCGAAGTCGCCTTGAATGGTATTTATACGTCCAGTATTAACTGCCGCCCCAGTAACATCGGCAGGCATTGGGCCACCAACTCCAAAACCTGTCAATGTTAAAAATATATCCGGCTTGTTACCATCAAGCAAATAAAAAAAGGTCATCCCGGTTATACCGCCTTTATTAATTTTAGTTTTTTTACCGGGAATCCTAGTGTACCTGTAATAAGTTCCTGGGTCTATTTCTTTTTTTTCATTATCAATTTTAAATGAGGTTGAACTGTATCCTTTCGTTCGCTCTTCACCAAAAATGTAGATATAATTTTGCTCATGATTGTCAAAGTTTATACTTCTTATTGAATCAATCCAGAAATAAGTATCAAGTATTAAAGTTGTTTCCTCAAGAGAATCGTTACGATTAAAATAATTCAGCTTGAAGCAAGTAGCGCCATCCTTTTTAGCCTTGTCTGCAATAAGAAAGAATAGATCAGCAATGTTTCCTTGTTTCTTTTTACCAATTACTTTGTATGTGGAAACAAAACTATAGTTTGATGAGTCTGTTTTTGGCTCAATGAAGGCAAAATCTGATGCAGCCGGATGGTCTTTTTTACCATGGTTTGTCAATACTTCTACTGTTTGTGAGAAACCAAATTGAATTGAGAAACAACAAAAAATAGAAAATAAAAAGGCTTTTGTTTTCATTTTGATACTTATAAAATATCGGTTTGTAGCAACTAACATGCAATCTTATCAACCCTGTTCTGATGCCGCCCTCCCTCAAAAGCAGTATTCATAAAAATGTCGAGCATTTTTTCGGCATCACCATCACGTACAAAACGTGCAGGAATGCAGATGATGTTTGCATCGTTGTGTTTGCGGGCCAGCTCGGCCAGTTCTTCGCCCCAGCAAATGGCAGCCCTAATGCCCTGGTGTTTGTTGGCCGTTATGGCCACACCATTGGCACTGCCGCATAATAAAATGCCAAAAGCAGCTTCGCCTTTTTCAACAGCCGATGCAACAGGGTGTGCAAAATCGGGATAGTCAACGGAATCTTTATTGTAGGTCCCAAAATCTTTGAACGCAACATTTTCTCCTTCCAGGAAAGAGATCAGGTCTTCTTTACAATCAAATCCTGCATGATCGCAGCCAATGGCAATGGGGAGTTTTAGGTTGAAGGGGGACATAATTGGTGGATAATTGATAATGAAATAATGGATAATGTCTTTACAAAATTAAACATTATTAAGTTGTAACAGGATGCTTAATTATCAATTATCTCCCGATAGCTATCGGGATAAAAAATTATCCATTAAACTAGCTCCATTCTTTTTCTTCCTTCGCTTTTTTTCTGTCGATACGTGAAACTAGTATGACACTGATCTCGTAAAGCAGTAAAAGCGGAATGGCCACAATGGTCTGGCTGGTAACATCGGGTGAAGGCGTTATTACCGCCGCAACAATCAGGATAACAACGAATGCATATTTGCGGTATTTTTTTAAAAACTTGCCGGTTATTAAACCGATTTTTCCTAAAACGTAGGCAAGTATGGGCAGTTCAAAGGCAATGCCGCAACCCAGGATGAGGTTGGTAAGGCTATCAATATAATCATTAATGGATGGCCGGTAAATGATGGCTCCGGATTTACCGAGGGTAAAACTGGCTAAAAAGTTAAATGTAAACGGAGCCAGTAAATAATACCCGAAAGCAGCACCAAAAAAGAAACAAAGTGAAACCCAGAAAATACTGCCACGGGCATATTTTATTTCTTTAGGAGAAAGTGCCGGTTTTATAAAACGCCAGAGTTCCCAGAAAATATACGGGAATGCAACGATAATGGCGCCAATAAATGCAATGGACATGGCAGATGTAAAAGTGCCGTTTACTTCCGTTACCTGAAAGTCGATTTTTACGGGTGGCATGCACAGGCTGTTGCCAACGCCCAGCCAATGGCCAAAGCGGCATAAAGTGCTGTAGGTAATAAATCTTTGACTGGAGGGTGCCAGGATGATCTCGTCATAAACCCAATCAATAAAAATAAAAATAACAATGGCAGCAGCCAGCCAAACAAGTACCGACCGCATTAAATGCCAGCGCAACGCTTCCAAATGCCCGATAAAAGACATTTCTCCTGCTTCCGGTTCAGATTTCTCTTTGCTGCGCAGGCGTTTAAAAAAATTTTTTCTATCGGATGATGCTGTTGCCAAGTTTAAAATTTGGGTGTAAAGGTAAAGTACTAATACCTTAAAAAGGCAGCAGTGTTTTTAAGCTGTATGCAAAATGATTGCCAGCTTTTTAAAACTTACGTAAAAAACGGTTGCCCGGGTTAGTTGGCTATTACTCCGCCCCTGCAATTTTAAAATTATCCATCTTTTTTACATTGCCGGTGCGTTTTAATATGCCCCAGCCCTGTAATTCGCCCTTTAATGCTTTATTGAAAGATTTGAAGAGAATGTAGTACATCAATTGCCGGTAAATGAAACGTTGCGGAATCATCCAGAGCAGTTTTTTGAAATCTTCCTTTTCATAGGCAAAAGCCAGGGCAGCACCAGCCATATCTACTAATGAAAAAAGTACATAAAATAAAGCTATATGGCCTGCACTTACCGGAATAATATTAAAGGCTGCTGCAACCAGGCTTACAACAAGCACCAGATCGGCAAGGGGAGCCAAAAAAGGCAATATCATCTGGAAGATAAGAATGTGCGGTAAGGCAATCATTCCAAAATTTTTATAGCGGGGATTAAAAAAAGCATCGCGGTGTTTCCAGAAACATTGTATTACCCCAAAGCTCCAGCGAAACCTTTGTTTCATAAACTGGCGCATAGTTTCTGGTGCTTCGGTGTAGGAAATGGCATCGGTACAATTGCCAATATTGTATCCAATACGGTGTAAGCGCATGGTAAGGTCGCAATCTTCTGCCAGGGTATCGCTGGTAAATCCTCCTGCCTGTGTAACCGCATTTTTCCTGAAAGCACCGATGGCACCGGGAATAACGGTGATGCAATTAAGGTAAGCAAAAGCCCTACGGTCGAAGTTTTGAGAGGTGATATATTCAATACTTTGCCAGCGGGTTATCATATTTATTTCGTTACCTACTTTTACATTGCCTGCTACAGCGCCAACAGTTCCGTCGGTAAATTTTTTTATTAGTTGAGAAACGGCATCGCTTTTTAATTGCGTATCTGCATCAATACAAACAACAATTTCGCCTTCGGCTTTTTCAACACCCATGTTTAATGCAGATGCTTTTCCACCATTCGCTTTGGCAAATACTTTTACATTATTGTTGTTATAAAATGCATCCTGCACAATTTTAAAGGTATTGTCCTTACTGCCATCATCTACAAAAATTACCTGCAGGTTGGGATAATCCTGTTGCAATAAACTTTGTACCGTTCTGATTGCATTAATTTCTTCGTTATATGCCGGTACAATGATGCTTACCAGGGGTTTACCTGCAAAGGGTATATTTAATAAAGCATTTTTTTCTTTTCTTTTTTGTAACCAGGCCAGTAAAGCCATTAATATCATCCGGCCAATTGATAAAAAAATGCCGATAAGAAACAGGGAGAAAAGGATTTTTCCAGCCCAGTAAATAAACTGCAGAAAAAAATAGTTAAAGGAATTGCCAAAGCTATTTTTTACCGGTGGCATTACATCGTTCTTTGTTTTGCCCATCAAATCGGCCACAGTGGTAAATACACAGCCTTTATCCCTGAAATATTTTATGATACGGGGCAATGCATCTACAGTAGCCTGCCTGCTTTCGCCCCCGGCATCGTGCAGCAGAATAATGTTACCATTTCCGTCTTCAGCAATTCTTATTGTTTTTGCAACGATAGAATCTGCGTTATTTCTTGCATCCCAGTCATTTGGGTCAATACTTTCGCCAATGGTAATGTAGTTATCTTTTTTACTGCGGGCCAGGGGTTCTATTTCATCAAAAGTCTGCGGCTCACTATCAGCATTGTAAGGCGCTCTGAACAAAATGGTAGAATGATTGGTTACAGCTTCAATCAATAACCTGGTAGCTTTCATTTCTATATCTGCCCTTTCCGGGCTCATGGTAGCAATATTGTGATGGGTAAAAGTGTGGTTGCCAATCTCGAACCCATCTTTGTAAATACGTTTTAATAATGGCAGGTTTTGTTCTGCCTCCAGCCCTACAATAAAAAAGGTTGCAGGCACTTTCTCTTTTTCTAAGATATCTAAAATTTGTGGAGTGTATTTACCTGATGGGCCATCATCAAAAGTTAAAATAATTTTATGCCCCGGCCCAATATCGCTGGCATCTTCTCCGGTTTTTTCGTACACATAACCCGAAGGTAACTGTGTATAAAACTGTTCTGCTACCAGTTGTTCGGTAGTATCTATCTCTAATTTAATTTTTCCTTCCTGCGGGCTCCCTAAAATGTTTAATATTTCGCCACCTTCCTGCCCAACCCACGATGGTTTTTGATTTGGGTTGATGGGTGTTTGCGTTAGTAAATTAAAGTTGAAAGGTTTTTTTTGCAGTGCAATATTGTCAAGGTCCAGGTTATAAAAATTCCATATCCGGGGGTCTTCGCTGCCCATGCGCCATAGCGCTGTGCCTGCAAGCCCATACTCATCAGCAAAGCGCATGATATTAAAACTGGTAGCTGCATCGGTAAACCATACTTCATGTTTTGTTACAGGGCTGTTTTTGTCGTACAGTGTTTCGGTATAATTATAATGAAGGTTGTATTTGTCATTATCAAAATCAATAACCGCATTCGAAATTCTTGCCTGGTCAATGGCTTCGGCATACGTGCAGGTTTTCACTTCTTTTTTAGTTTCTCCGTTCTTGTCTGTCCAGCTTGTCCAATCATAGCCATACCCCGCCAGGCCGAGAATTATTTTTTTACCGTCCATTTTTTTTGCTGCCTGGTCAACAGCATCTTCCACCCATTTCTGATCTGATATAGGCCCCGCTGCTGTTGAATTATTGAATTCATCGTAGGCCATCAAAATAACATAATCATTATAATCTGACAATTTAGCAAAATCATAATTGTCATCCATAGCACTTACATCCTGCGTAACCAGCAGTTTTTTTGCATGCAATGCTGTGTATAAATTCTTTTGAAAACGGGTAAGCGGTTTATTGGTGGGTTCTTTTATTTCTTCAAAATCAATATTAATACCTTGAAAATTATAGGTAAGCAAAGTATCAATAACCTGTTGAATAAATTTATGCTGCTTAATGGTATCATTTAAAATTTCATGAATAAGATCGCCATCAAAGTCGGGAGCTAATTTACCTTCCTTGTCTCTTTTAAAAGAATTAAAATTGGTGAGCATGGGCAGGATACGCAGGTTCTTTTGCCTCATTTGTGCAAGCCCGGTGCTATCAATTCTCGACTGCAGTTTAATATTTTTGTTGGTATCTATAAAAAACCATTCAGGAAAAATGGTATTTATTTTATCGCCGTAATGCTGAAGCGAGGGAATAGATTTACTGCCAGACCAAGGTGTGTAAAATGCGGCCCGTATAAATTGACCTGAAGTTTTAGGGTTAGATGTTTTTTGCCTTGAACGAAATTCCTCTGCCTCTTTGTTTGCCAGGTATTCCTTAAAGCCCTTAATTTTTTTATTGTGGTACGAAGTTAATCCGCTCCTGTCCGGGCTACTGGAGTAATTACCCGAACTTACAACAGTAGATGGATTTTGAGCAAGTGTTATGGCAAGTACTACAACGCCCAGGATAAATACGGAAATGAAGAACATGATCCGCCCGGTCCATTTCACTCTTTTCCATCGGGAAGGGTTATTGGTATGAAAAACCTGTGCATTACCCATGAAAAAAAAGTTTTGAAATATTTAATATGCAAAGCTGCATCTTGTAAAGCTAATTTAAACCTACTTAACAGCATATTAACCAACAATGTGTGGAATTAAATACCCTAAAGCAGGCATTGATATAAAAGAGAAGCCCCGGTAGAAACCGGGGCCGTTACCAAAACTAACTGCTTATGAGAAATTTTAAATGATCGTTGTTTATCTTCACCGCTTTAAGTCCTGCTTCACTTTTCAATCTGAATAACGCGGTAGTATTTATAAATACGCAAAAGGGATGCCAAAGGTTTTAATGATTTTGTTAAGTATTTCATAATGCCTGTAGAATATAACAACAGCCCAATATTCTATAAACGAAAAAAAGAACTTATTATTTTTGAATCTTGCTGTTTTATCTTTTTTAATTTAAAACAACTTTTAAAAGACTCATAGGTATAGACTTTTTCTTTAAACAACGGTTTAACCCAGATTTTGCAGATGAAATCGTAGCGAGGGTTTCAAATACAAAACAGATAAGGGTTTCAGGTTATTTTTTGGATGAAAGAATAGTGAACTATTCTGAATTCAAAAAATGTTCTGAAAGGCTTAGTTGTGAAGGATTTGGAAGCCGCAGTAGAATTCAACTGCAAAATCTGGGTTTAATGCAAACAAAAAAGCACGCTGAAAATCAGCGTGCTATAACAATTATTTAAGAGTTTACTATTTTATAAAGCCTTTAATCAGGTCCATTAAACCACCGCCGCCATTTTGCTGCTGCTGGTTTTGGGCACCGCCTGCCAGTTTGGATACGATATCCATCAGGCCACCGCCACCACCATTTTGTCCGCCACCGCCGGTAAATTGGCCAATCAAATCCTGGAAATTAAAACCACTGTTGCCGCTGCTCTGCTGATCTTGCACCACTTCGGCTGTTTTACCACCAGTGATTGAGTTTAAAAGCCCTTCCAGTGAAAAAGTACTGTTATTGGGGTCGTTTGTTTTGCTAATTAAATTACTGATAACGCTGGGAATTAAACTGCTTGCAACACCATTTGCCTTGTCGCCGCCGAGGTTAAATTTGCTCATCAGCTTGCCTGCAAAATGGCCAATCATCATATTTACAATGGGGTTACTTAATAGGCCTTTGCCCGAGCCCTGGTCTGTTCCTTTATTGGTGAATAATGAAATAATATTCTGTAATCCGCCACCAGCCACCATATTGCGCAGGCCCGATGCTACTGTATTGGTAGCTTCGGCAACCACTTCGTTGTTGTGTTCGTTTGGCACATCCGGATTGTTGATCACCGAATCAGTTGCAGTTCCTTTCACCAGGTTAAATAATTCTTCTAACATAATTTTAATTTTTTAATGATAAATATTTTTGAAACAATCTAAGTGTGGGTAATATTGAAGAAATAAAGATATTGAAATATGATTAGTTCTGTGTCGTTAATTTTTCTGCATTTTCTGCAAACTGCAAGGCCTCCAAAAATTCATTTAATTCGCCATTAAGCACGGAGTCTAAATTATACACCGTTAAACCAATGCGGTGGTCGGTAACACGCCCCTGCGGATAATTGTAGGTTCGTATTTTAGCACTCCGGTCGCCGGTACTCACCAGGCTTTTACGCATGTGTGCCGTGGCTTCTTCCACTTTTTTTACTTCTGCTTCATACAACCTGGTCCTGAGCATTTCCATGGCTTTTAACCGGTTGCCCAACTGGCTACGGTCTGTCTGGCACATTACCACAATGCCTGTTGGTTTATGCGTAAGAAAGACCTTGGTCTCTACTTTGTTTACATTTTGTCCGCCTGCACCACCACTGCGGGCTGTTTCCATTTTTACATCCGATTCTTTCAATTCCACATCCACTTCTTCGGCTTCGGGCATTACTGCCACTGTTACAGCGCTGGTATGTACCCGGCCGCTGGCTTCGGTATCAGGCACACGCTGCACACGGTGAACACCGCTTTCAAATTTTAAAATGCCGTAAACTTCATCGCCCACCACTTCTACCTGTACTTCTTTATAGCCACCAACCGTTCCATCGCTTTCGCTTAAAATGGCGGTCTTCCAGCCCTTCTTTTCGCAATATTTTAAATACATGCGCAACAGATCGCCGGCAAATAGCGAAGCTTCATCGCCACCCGTACCGGCACGAATTTCCAGTATGGCATTCTTTTCATCATAAGGATCTTTGGGTATCAGCATATTGCGAAGGGTTTTCTCCATCGCTTCTTTTGTTGCTTCCAGTTCGGGTATTTCCTGCTTGGCCAGACTACGCATTTCCTCATCATCACCATTCAGCACTTCTTTGTTAAACTCAATATCATCAAGCAGTTTAACGTAGGCATTGCGGGCATTAACAATTTTTTCCAGGCTTCGGTATTCTTTACTGGTGGCAGTAAATTTTTTGTTGTCGCTCACAATCTCCGGATTAGTGAGTGCAACCCCCAGGTTGTCGAATCTTCCTTTTATGGCATCTAATTTATCTAACATAAGCCCTCCTTCGTCTCCCCCAAGGGGGAGGGTATTTTGTGTTTTGTTATGAAATTTTGTTGCAGGCTTTTGTACAGGAATAAAACATCGTCTCCGCCGCGGCGGGGCTCACTTGTACTACTTACCTTTGCTGAACTTTAATTGCGTTTTGCCTAAAATGGTCTGGCGACCTCGTCTGACCATGTTAGGGCGGCAAATTTACGTTATATCAACCAATCATTTTGTACAGAAAATTTTCAGCAGATAAAATTTTTGATGGCTACCAATTCCTGCAGCACAAGGTATTGATTACAAATGCAGCAGGTGTTATTATTGATTTGATTGATGAAAAGGAAAGCGGTGATAATGTTGAAAAGCTAACTGGTATCCTTTGCCCCGGCTTAATTAATGCGCATTGCCACCTGGAGCTTAGCCACATGAAAGGCCATATACCCAAACATACCGGACTGGTAGATTTTGTTTTAAAAGTGATTACAGAGAGGCACTATGCCGAACACGATATATTGGAAGCAATAGAAGACGCTGAGGATGAAATGCTGCAAAATGGTATTGTGGCCGTTGGAGATATTTGTAATAATACGCTCAGCATCTCACAAAAAAATAAGGGAAGATTACGGTATCATAATTTTATTGAAACCAGTGGTTTTGTTCCGGAATTTGCGAAAGACCGTTTTGATAAATCGGTGGAAATTCTGAATGAATACCGGTCAACTGCCAACTGCCAACTGTCAACTGTAAACCCCCACGCTCCTTACTCCGTTTCCCCACAATTATTTGAGTTGATCAATGACTTCCCCAACAATAATTTACTAACCATCCACAACCAGGAAACCGCTGCCGAGAATGATTTTTTTGAAAAAGGTACTGGAGACTTTTTGCGGCTCTATCAGCAAATGGGTATCGACATTTCGTTTTTTAAACCCTCCGGAAAAGCCAGTTTACAAACCTGGTTGCCAAATTTTACAAAAGAACAGTCAATCATTTTGGTGCATAACGTTTGCACATCCGAAGAAGATTTATTGTTCACTCAATTGCCCTTTGCTCATTGCCCATTGCCAATTTTCTTCTGCCTTTGCCCCAACGCCAATCTCTACATAAGCAATACATTACCCGATGTAAATATGCTGATGAAATATACCGATAATATGGTTTTAGGAACCGATAGCCTGGCATCAAACGACCAGCTAAGCACCCTGGCAGAAATTAAAACGTTGCAACAACAATGCCCTGACATAGATTTGGAAACATTGCTGAAATGGGCCACCATCAATGGCGCCAGGGCATTGCAGATGGATGCCACACTGGGCAGTTTTGAAAAAGGAAAACAGCCGGGGTTGTTATTGATTGAGGGAGTGGAAAATTTTAAAATGAATGAGAACACTTCCGTAAAAAGAATTTTATAACACTTCATGCAGCACCATCAACGTTTTCATCTGCCCAAAATCCTGCATGTGCAACGCATAATACTCCAGGTATCTTAATAAAAGCGATCTTCTTATTTCGCCATTCAAACTGAAATCTTCCAGTTCGTAAGGTTGCATCACTTTTAAAAAACGGGCGGTCAGTTCAGCAGTGTTTCCGTCAATAAAATGCGGGTGGGTGGGTTGATGATCAATAAAAATTCCTTCCTGTAAATCCAGTACCGTTTCTTCCAGGCTGTAATTATCCGTCATTCTAAAACCAAAAAAATGGGTAAGATGAAGGGTGAAAAAAAGCGCAAAATTTGCAGTAACTATTCTGTCTGCCTTATCCAGCGCTAAAAAAGAATCCTCACAAAAATAAAAGAGATCGGCATTTGGTTCCGGCTGTTTTAAACATTTTTGTATCAGCTCAGCCATAAAAGAAGCAATGCTGTTTTTTATAACATCGCTCAGCAATTTATCATACAAAACCGCCCAGGAAAACTCTTTTATCCGTTGCATAGATTTGTTTTCGCTGTGATAAACAACCAGGTCAAGTATAGCCGTTGGCTGAAAATGATTCGCTTTGGAAGCCGATTTTTTAGAGGTCCGTACCCCATTCACTATATAGGTTTGTATGCCGAACATTTCGGTAAATATGGTAACCACCAGGCTGGTTTCGCCATATTTGATGCTTCGCAGTACGATGCCTTTGGTTTTGTGTGTCATAGTGCCCCCAACCCCTAAAGTGGGTTATGGAATATTTCGTTATACAATTTTCAAAAATACCAAACATCTTATCAGCTTATTCATTCAATTAACTGCAAATAGATTTTCTTTGCACAATTATTAATTATCCATTAATCAATTATCTATTATATATGTGGCAACGCTTAGGAAAATTAGTGCTTAAATTCAGAGGGCCTTTATTGATGCTGTTATTGCTGGTAACCGCCGTGATGGGTTTTTACGCCAGCAAGGTTAAAATGAGTTACGAATTTTCGAAAGCTATACCTACGGATAATCCCAAATACCTGGAATATATTTCATTTAAACAAAAATTTGGCGATGATGGAAACCTGCTGGTTACAGGCATACAAACCGATAGTTTTTTTACCCTGAAAAACTTTAATGCTTACCGGGAACTTCAACAGCAATTAAAAAAAATAAAGTATGTAGAAGATGTTTTGAGCATACCCACAGCCATAAAGCTGGTTAAAGATCCGCTGACAGAAAAACTGGCTGCTCAAAAAATATTTCCCGATTCTATTCAAACACAGGAGGCGTTGGATACAGCAACCGCTGAATTTTTTAACCTTCCATTTTACAAACAAAGACTCTACAATCCGGCCTCCAAAGCATACCTGATGGGTGTGCGTATTAATAAAGATGTGCTGAATTCGAAAGGGCGCACAGCGATAATAAACAATGTAATAAATACCGTAAAAAAGTTTGAAGAAAAAACAGGAACTGAAGTTCACTTGAGCGGTTTACCATTGATTAGAACTGTTATTGCCGACAGGGTACAAAATGAAATGAAGTACTTTTTATTTGGCTCACTTTTATTAAGTACGCTGATACTGGCACTTTTCTTCCGGTCTTTCAGCACCACGCTGCTTTCTTTGCTGGTAGTGGTTTTGGGTGTTGTATGGAGTGTGGGTGTTTTGTATTTATGCGGCTACCAGATCACTTTATTGACCGCATTAATTCCCTGCCTGGTGGTAGTGATAGGCATACCCAACTGTATTTATTTTATTAACAAGTACCATACCTCTTATATACAATCGGGCGATAAAGAAAAATCGCTGGTTGATATGGTGAGCAAGATGGGCGTGGTTACGCTTTTTTGCAACCTTACGGCAGCCATTGGCTTTGCAGTTTTTGCATTAACACGCAGCGCTATTTTAAGAGAATTTGGTGTGGTGGCAGGCATCAGCATCATGATCATTTTTGTGGTTTCATTTATTTTATTACCGGCCGCATTAAGTTATTTACCGGCCCCAAAACCATCACAAACAAAATACCTGAACAACCGGTGGATCACTAACTTTTTACTGCAGCTTGAAAAATGGGTTTTCAACTATAAGAAAATAATCTATGCTGTTACAGCCGTTGTATTAATTTTTGCAGTGGTTGGCATCTTTAAATTAAAGAGCATTTCTTACATAGTTGATGACCTTCCTAAAACAGATAAGATATATACCGACATTAAATTTTTTGAGAAAAATTTTGGAGGTGTAATGCCGCTGGAAATAGTGATTGATACAAAAAAGCCCAAAGGAATTATCAGTCCTAAAGTAGACATTCATGCAATTGCAGCCTTTCAGGATTCTTTTTTAGTCAACCTAAAAGATATAGCCAAACCGCTCTCGGTAGTGGATGGCATCAAGTTTTTTTACCAGGCCGCCAGTGAGGGAGCAGGCGATTCTACGTTTACCTTACCGGCATTTGGCAATCCTTTATATGACCTGCATAAACAATCGGCGCAACTGAACGCCCGGCGGAAAAGTAATGAAATGACAGCTTCAGACTCAGCAACCAGTAAATTAATGGGTTCTTTTGTAGATAGCAGCGAGCAATACCTGCGTATCAGCATGAGCATGGCCGATATTGGTACTCAAAAACTACCTCCATTGCTGGATAGTATTCAGCATAAAGCAAATGAGCTGTTTGATACAGCTATCTATAAAGTGCAACTCACCGGCACCAGCATTACCTTTTTAGAAGGCAGCCGTTTTATTGTAAACGGATTAAAAGATAGTATTTTCTGGGCCTTTATACTCATTGCGTTTTGTATGCTTTACCTGTTTAAATCGGCACGCATTCTATTGTGCTCTCTCATTCCAAATTTAATACCATTAGTAGTTACAGCAGGTATTATGGGTTGGGTTGGTATTCCGCTAAAACCTTCTACGGTATTGGTTTTTAGCGTTGCGCTGGGTATAGCGGTGGATATTACAATCAGGTTCCTCGTTAATTATAAACAGGAGCTGCCGGTATACGGTAATAACGTTGCGCAAACGGTAAGTGCTACTATTAAAAATACCGGTTTAAGCATCGTGTACACCGCATTGGTTTTAATTGCAGGCTTTGTTATTTTCTGCGGAAGTGGTTTTGGTGGTACCAAGGCGCTGGGCTGGTTAACCTCGGCAACCCTGTTAATTGCCACTTTAACCAACCTGGTATTATTACCGGTTTTATTGCTGTTATTTGCAGGTAAAAAGCAGAAATAATAACCGGATGATTTTTTCATTATTTATTATCAGGCATTTCGGCAAATACAAGCCTATGAAGTGCTTTTATAAAAAGAAAAGCAGCAATAAAACCGATAAAATTGTCGAAGACAATTACGAGGAATGAGACCGTGGCAAAGGAAATGTGCCAAAAGTTGAAATTCAATATTTTGTAATAATATTTGTATTTGTGAAAACACAACAACTTAGTTTTGGTTCTATGGGTTTATCATCTACAAATTAATACAGACATTTTATTCCTATCTTTATTTTATATAATTGGTTATCTTGAAACATCTTTACGCAATTTTAATTCTCTTAGTTTTTCAATCTACAAGCAAAGCTCAATGCCCACCAAATATTGATTTGGAAATGGGCGATTTTTCTAATTGGCAGTGCTGGGCAGGTAGACATACTTTTTTGGATAGTGGAGAAGATTCGGTAGACCTGGGAATAAGCCCGGTTGCCCCTATTGCAGGACGACATACTATATTAAAAAGAAGCACACCTGCGGCATTAGACTTTTTTGGCGGCTTTTCTAAAAATAGTCCTAACGGCAGTAATTATTCTATCATGCTTGGCGATAATATTGGTGCTAATCAAGCCGAGGCTGTATCGTACACCTTTACTATTCCACCTGGGCAAAACGATTATGTTTTTTTATATCAATATGCGGTTGTTTTTCAAGATCCTGCTCATGGAATATTTCAACAACCACGATTTGATATTAGAATTGAAAATTTAACCGATGGTGTAACAGAAGATTGCTCTTCGTTAAATTTCAGGGCAAATAATAATTTGCAGGGATTTACTTTATCTTCTAAAAAGGCCAACAACATAAATGTCTATTTTAAAGATTGGGCTACCAACAGTATTCATTTAAAAAATAAAGCAGGCAAAACGTTTAGATTTTTTTTTATAACCTCTGACTGTACGTTCATCGATCATTTTTGTTATGCTTATATTGATATTGATAAAAATTGTGAAAATAATCTGGAAGGAGGAGTATATTGTAAAACCGATCCTTTTGTAAATGTAAGTGCTCCTGATGGCTTTGAGGAATATACCTGGTACAATGGTAATTTTAGCCAGGTGTTGAGTACCAGTCAAGTCTTAAATTTAACTGTGGCTCCGGCAAACGGAACAATTTTTGCGGTGGAGGTAAAGCCAAAAAATAGTTATGGTTGTGTAGATACTTTACTAACAAAATTTTATGACACATTAACTGTACAGGCCAGGGCCGGGCCAAACGTTATTTCTTGCAATGGTTTACCAGTATTGATTGGAACTTCTGCATCAAAAGGCTCGTTATTTAGTTGGATGCCAAATTATAATTTAGAAAACGCCATGGCATCAATTACAAAGGCCTGGCCGGGTATTCCCACTAAATATTATTTAACCGTAACTAGTGCTGGCGGAGGTTGTAAGCAGATTGATTCTATAGTTGTCAGTACGAAATATGTAGATACATTTTTAAGGATAAATGGGAAAGAAAAAATTTGTTTCGAACCAGGTATTAATTTTCCTGTATTGTATGTTGTACCGGCAGATAGTATACAATGGTTTATTGATGGTAATGCAATAACAGGTTCTACTAATCCAGTTATAAATGTGGTAAAAAGAGGAACTTATTATGCTCAAATTTTTGATAATGCCTGTGCAACAAGTTTTAAAACCAGCATAAAACAAATTTTTATAGATACTGCTGTTGCCGGTATTGCTTATTCTTTTGTAACTACTGCAATAAATTTTCCAGAAACACTGCATGCCCGTAATTTTGGCACAAATGCGGTATGGTCTCCGGCAATTAGTTTAACAAATGCTCAAAGCTATAATCCAATATTTAAAGGTGCAAATCAGCAACAATACACTATAAAAATTACAAACAACAATGGTTGTATTACTACAGACAGCTTGTTGGTAAAAACAGTTAAAAAAATTGAAATTTATGTGCCAACAATTTTTACTCCGAATGGCGATAGTAAAAATGATTTTTTAAAACCACTATTATTAGGCTTTGCAAAAATTAATTATTTTAAAATTTATAATCGATGGGGTCAATTACTTTTTGAAACAAAGAGCGACTTAATTGGTTGGGATGGAAAGATTAATAATATTGTACAGGAAATGCAATCGGTGGTGTGGATGGTTGAAGCTGTTGATGTTGATGGTAAAATTCATCAGAAAACCGGAACCACTATTTTAATGCATTAAGTAATTTTGTAAAAATCAATTTATTACCACTGCATCTGCATCACAATTAAATCTAAACAAAGTCATATCATCCTGGTTCAAGAAGTTGGGATTTCTATAAAATGGGAAAGATACAACGCCAATGAATTTAATAGTTATCCCTAAAAAAATAACTTACAATTCTTAATAGGAGCAAAAAAAGAACAAAACTAAGAAATACGCAAGAATTTTATTTTCTAATTGTCTGGAATTCGAATGATATTTATCGCCATGAACTATTGAGCAAAAGAGAAAATTGCTTTCAATTGTATCGGCTCTAATCCAAAAGATAGCATTTTTCGGGCTTTTATACTTATGGCTTTTTATATGCCTTACCGGGTACTGGGATGGTTAACCTCGCCAACCCTGTTAATAGACAGATTAACAAACCTTGTATTACTACCGGTTTTATTGTTGCTTTTTGCTCGATCAAAACCTGCTGCAAAAAGTAAGGTCTAAATATTCGTTCATCAATAGGCATTAAGATCACTTTCTAAAATACCAGTTAGCCAAGATTTAACAATAATTTATTTGTTTTGTCACACCCTGTCATATATTTGTCGATTAAACGTTTAAATACATGAGAAAAACTATGCTAATTCTATCAGCAATTCTATTGCTGACAATACAGGGATTTTCCCAAAAAACCATTACAGGTATTGTTACTTCCGAAGAAAACGGTACTCCTGTTGCCAACGCAACGGTTTCCGGAGGCAAGGCCGGGGCCAGTACAGATGCTTCTGGCAAATACAGCATTTCAGTAGCAAATAATGTTAACCAGCTTAATTTTTCAAGCGTTGGTTTTATTAAGCAAACAATTGCCATTGAGGGTCAAAGCACCATTAACATCAGGCTTAAAAAGCAGGATGTTGAACTTAAAGAAGTGGTTGTAACCGCACTGGGTATTGTTAGAGATAAGCGCTCTTTAGGCTATGCCACTCAAAACATTAAAGCTGAGCAGATTGCCGACAGGGGATCAGTAAACCTGGTAAATGCCCTGCAAGGTAAAATATCGGGTGTAAGCATTACCGGTGCCAGTGGTGCTGCAGGTGCCAGCACTAATATCAACATCCGGGGTATCACTTCATTTAATGGTAATAACCAACCGCTGTTTATCGTAGATGGTATCCCCATCAGCAATGATGTGGACAGAACCTCAAATTCGCTTTTCGATAATCAACCTGCTAACAGGGCGCTGGATATAGACCCCAGTACCGTTGAGTCTATAAACATCCTGAAAGGGGCAGCAGCTGCTGTACTGTATGGATCAAGAGCCTCTGCAGGTGCAATTATCATTACCACTAAAAAAGGTAGTGCCAGCGGTAGAACTGAGATTGTAGTGTCCAGCTCTTATGCGTTTCAGGATGTAATTGGATTACCGAAAGTGCAAAATGAATATGGCCAGGGCCTTGGCACTGTTTATAACCCGGTTAGTACCAGCAGTTGGGGTCCAGGGTTTAGTGCAACACCAACTGTAGCCAATGGTTTGATTGTAGGCGGTGTTACCCAAAAGTACCAGGCTTACCCCAATAATATTTTAGACTTTTTTGAAAAAGGGGCAATTAAAGACAATAGCATTTCGATAAATGGAGGAGATTCAAAACAGAATTATATTTTCTCTATTTCTAATACAATCAATGATGGTATTTTGCCCAACAACTCTTTAACCAGAACCAGTGTTAAATTTGGCGCCAATACTTTTTTAAGGGATAGAATAAGATTAGGTGGCTCAGTTACATTTACAAATACGTTACAAAAAGGTATTGTAGGCGGTAACGGCTCCAGTGCACTCGGGGTTTTGGCCGGTTTATCACGCAGTATTGATTTAACATCCTACAAAACCAACGGCACGTATAAAAATCTTGATGGCAGCAATAATTTCCTGATTCCAAATACGGAGAATCCATACTTTGGTGCCTACGAAAATCCTACTAAAAGTAACTTATACCGTTGGTTGGGTAATGTAAATATCGGGTATGATATCACCAAGTGGCTTAACGTTAGCTACCGTCTTGGACTTGATACCTATACCGATAGAAGGAAGCAGGTTTATGCCGTAACATCTATCCGCAACCCGGCGGGACAAATTATTGAGAATACCATTTTCCGCAGTGAACTAAATGGCGATTTGATACTAACTGCCAAAAAGAATGGCTTCCTTACCAAAAAACTGGATATAACTGCTATTGCCGGGCAAAACGTAAACCAACGCAAACAGCAATCTGTGTTTTTACAGGGCGATGGCCTGGTAATTCCGGGTTTTTATAACATCAGCAATGCAACTACTTTAACAAACGGTTCTTTTGAGTCAAACACAACACAAAGACTATTGGGTTATTATGCACAGTTGTCGCTGGCGTACAGCAACTATCTCTTTCTTGAAATGACAGGAAGGGTAGATCAATCTTCAACCCTGGTTAAAGCAAACAATACTTTTTTCTACCCGTCAGTAAGTGCCGGTTTTGTATTTACCGATGCATTTAAAATTAAATCCAGTGTGCTTACCTATGGCAAAATAAGGGGTAGTGTTGCCAAAGTAGGTAGAGATGCACCAGCTTACCAGAATGAAAATGTCTATGTAAGTTCTGCCTATGGAAATAATGTGGCAGCATTCAGCTTCCCGTTGAGTACCACCTCAGGTGCTATCGCCGGTTTTGGAACCAGCTCCCGTATTGCACCAGTAGTGCCGCTTACACCTGAATTTACAACTTCTTATGAAGGGGGCATTAACCTCGGGTTCTTTAAAAACAGAATCACTTTCGATTTTGCGATGTTTGAGCAGCGCAGTACCGATCAGATTATCAACGTGGCCCTTGCACCTTCCACCGGTTTTGCAAGTAAAACAACCAATATTGGTGAATTGAGCAATAAAGGCGTAGAAATGTTGCTGACCGTAAACCCGATTAAAACCAGAAACTTCAACTGGGATGTTTCGGCAAACTATACACGCATCCGGAATAAAGTGATATCAATTTCTCCAGGTATCAACAGTTTCTCCATTACGGGTAACGCATTTACCGGTTCAGTACCTTCCATACAGGTTGATCAACCTTATGGCATCATTTTAGGAGGTGTTATACCGCGTAGCCCCGATGGCCAGCGAATCATTAATCCGTCCACTGGTTTATACCAGCCAACGGTAGCGGGTCAAATATTGGCAAACCCCAACGCAGATTATTCGTTAGGGTTCACCAACAACCTGCGTTATCAAAACTTTAGCCTGTCTGTTACCTGCGACTTCACTAAGGGCGGACAGATCCTTTCCTTCACCTCCGGTTTATACAAATCAAGGGGTGTACTGGATGTAACAGCAGTAGAAAGGGAATCTCCACGGATACTTGAAGGGGTTATCCTTGATCCCGTGAGTGGTAAATACATTCCAAATAATATCCAGATTTCAGCTCAATCTTATTGGCAAACCCTGGGCGGATTACAAAGTGAATTTAATGTGTACGATGCCACTGTATTCAGAATGCGGGAACTATCGCTTGGCTATGATTTTCCAGCGTTTAAGAAAGTGGTGAAAGGTATGCGGGTTTCTTTATTTGCACGCAACGTATTTTATGTAGCACCCAATTCAATTATAGATCCTGAGGTGAATACACAGGGTGCCGGCAACATCCGCGGTCTTGAACTGCAAAGCGCACCCAATGCCAGAACCATAGGTGCTAATCTAAAAATAACCTTGTAATTCATTCAAAATAATCAACAATGAAAAAATTAATCATTCTTATTTCAATATTGTCTGCAGGGTTGTTATCCTGTAAAAAAGGGTTTCTGGATGTGAACAAGACTCCCAATAACCCGACAGCAGTTCCGCCAACTGTAATTTTATCAAACACAACCATTGCCATCGCGTTTGCGAATGGAAATGACCTGAACCGTGCCGCATCTGTACTGGTGCAACATGCAGCCGGATCGGGCAACCAGGCAGCAGCCTATGATATTTTTAACCTGGATGGTGCTTTTGATAACCAATGGAATGGTGAAGTATACGGCGGTTCGTTAAACAACCTGCAGGTATTGATTGACCAATATGGCGCAACGTCGCCGGCTTATTCCGGTATTGCAAAATTGGAAAAAGCCTACATTATATCTTTGGCTGCTGATTTATGGGGCGATGTTCCTTATTCTCAGGCAGGCCAGGGGCTTAAGTTTGAAACGCCACGATTTGATAAAGTGGAAGATATTTATCAGGGTAATACCACGTTGGGAATACAGAGTTTGTTTGATCTGGTAAAGGAAGGCATGGCCGATCTGGATAAACCCAGCCTGTTGCTGCCTTCGACAAAAGATGATATCGTTTACAAAGGCGATTTAACCAAGTGGAAAAGAATGGGCAATACCTTGTTGCTGAAATTTGCGATACAAATAAGCAATAAAAATCCGGTACTTGCTAAATCTACCATTGACGCGGTTATTACCGGCAACAATTACATCAACTCTAATACACTCGATTTTGAAGTTCCCTTCGCCTCGGCGGTAGGTAACCGTAACCCGATTTTCGATTTTAATAATAATCTGCGTACGGGAGATATGATGCTGAGTTCAAGATTGCTGGCGCTTTCAAGAAGTATAAATGATACCGTCCGACTAGCTAAGTTTTTTACAAAACCTAATATACCCGCGGTAACTGGTCCTGCCGTATTTGTGGCTTTTGATAATGGCTCAGCATCAGCTCCGCCAAATTTCTCAACAATAGTTTCCCCCGTTACATACATACAAAGATCCAAGTATAATAAGTACTTAACCGGCACATCAGAGCCGTTAGTTTCACCAGCAACCGGAGGCGATGCTCCGATACGTTTGTTAACTTTTTTTCAGGTTAATTTTATTTTGGCTGAGGCTGCCCTGATATTAAATACTGCTGGCGTTGCCAACACATATTATCAGGCTGGCATTACAGCATCAATGCAAAAAGTAGGCATGACAGCCGCCGAAATTACAGCCTATTTTGCCAGTAACCCAACAGTGGTGAACCTTACAGGTACCATGGCTCAGATGCGCAACCAGATCATCACACAAAAATATATGGCCTGGATCGGCAATGGTATTGAGGCTTACAACGATTATCGCAGAACGGGTTATCCGGCACTGGGTTTACCGCAAAATGCGCAAGGCGATAATCCCAATGTAATTCCTACGCGTTTGCCATACACACCGGCAGAGTTGTCACGTAACCCAAATGCACCAAATCCACGTCCTAAAACGGACGTTAAATTATGGTGGGCATTATAAAATCATTTAACTAATAATAATAAGCATGATTATGAAAAATATAAAAAACAAAATTGCTGCTGTTTTACTGGCAGGTGTTTTAATAAGCGGTTGTAAAAAAGAAGATGGGCCATTATCTGATTTAAAACCTGCGGTGCCGGTTACTATTACAAATGCTGTGGCTTTTAGGCCCGAGCCAACAGTAAGCACTACATTGGCTACTACCGATAGTATTATTTCAATTGTGCTTTCTATACCAGCAGGGTCGGGTAAAACAATAACTGCGATAAAGGTTGCTTTAAGCACTTCATACACTCAAATTCAAAGTACAGGAGCTACAGGTTTTTATCCTTATGGCACTACGGTTTTAAGTGGTACTACAGTTACTTTTAAAACTAATTTAAAAGAATATTATTTTAATAAGCCAGTAACTACTACTAATCCATTGCCAGCGGTTAATAAAGAACAGACGTTTCGTTATTATTTCAAATTAACTCTTAATGATGGTTCTGAGTTGATATCTGAACCGGTAAGAGTATTGGTTATTTAATTGATGTAATAAATTCATTAGTGTAAAGGCAGTCTTAAAAAGGCTGCTTTTTTTATGTACCATACAAAGAAGTTGCCGATAAACTCACCCCCTAATAGCACCAATTATTAATATTATTGCTATATGTAAGGATCTATTTATATCCGGTTAAATAGCTTACATTGAAAGCAACAAGCAGTAAAAAAGCCAACAAAATTGTCAAAGTATTTGACATTTACAGGGAATCTGAATTATATTTGTCGCTATAAACCATTATGCAAATGAGAAAATTGATTTTAATTGTATCGGCCGTATTTGTATTCGTACTAAATGCCGCTGCCCAGAACCGTACAGTAAATGGTAAGGTTACTGATGAAAAAGGAGTCCCACTCGAAGGGGTTTCAGTTACATCTCCAAACGGTAAACAGGGAACCCAAACTGATAAAGACGGTATGTTCAGCATCTCTGTTCCGGAAGCAGTAAAAAACCTGAGTTTTTCCAATGTCACTTTTGTTCCTCAAACAAAATCAATTGGGAAAAATACAGTTGTAAATATCAGTCTAAGATCTGTAGATTCTAAGCTGGAGGAAGTAGTTGTGGTAGGTTACGGTACGCAAAAACGTAGAGAAGTTACGGGAAGTCTTTCAAACATTAAAGGTGCTGCCGTTGCAAACAAACCTGTACAAAGTTTTGAACAGGCACTTGCTGGCCGATCTCCGGGTGTACAAATCACTATTCCTAATGGTGTATTAAATAATCCTCCGGTTTTTCGTGTCAGAGGTACTAATTCAATTTCATTGAGTTCACAGCCTTTGATAGTTGTTGATGGCATTCCAAGCCCCGTAGGCGATTTCAGTGCTTCCAATGCCGGTGGAAACGCTTTGGCGAGCATTAACCCGGCAGACATAGAAAGTATTGATATTGCTAAAGATGCCGCTGCAGGTGCTATTTATGGTAGCCGTGCTGCTAATGGAGTAGTTTTTATTACAACTAAAAAAGGTAGAATCGGTAAAGCAAGGGTAAATTATAATGCGAGTTTTGGATTCACATCTGCTTATGGTATTCCTAAAGTATTAAATGCACAGCAATACACCGACTTTAAAAATAGTGCTATTGCAAACAACCAGAACTTAAACCCGCTTACCAATAAATTTAATTTAACCCCGGGACCCGATGGAAACCCTATTGATACCAGATGGTCTGATTATGTTTACCGCCAGGGATTTTCTCAAGATCATAACCTGAATATTTCGGGTGCCAATGAAAACACCTCTTATTATTTTTCTGCCGGCTATACCAAGCAGGAAGGTATTTTAAAAGCCAATGATTTTGCCCGCAAGAATATATTGATGAATATTGATAACAAGTTCAATAAAAGGCTTAGCCTGGGCGGTAAAATATCTTATTCTAATGAAAACAACCTGTCTAGCGGTTCCAGCGGATCAATAAGCGGAGAAGCCTTTAACACAGGAGGTCTTGGACGTGTTCAATTTGTTACATCACCCAATATTGCGCCTTATAAAAATGACGGCACTTACAATATTTCAACGGCTGGTAATTTTATTGGTGGTATGAATAATACTTTCGCACAAGTTGGTTTTTATAACCCTGTAGTACTGTTGGATCAAAGTTATTCTAACACCGAGGTTAATCATATTCAGGGCAATGTATATCTCCAGTTTAAACCCTTTAACTGGCTTACCTTAAAATCTGTTTACGGGATAGATTACCTGTTGGCAGATAATAATATCTTTTTAACACCAGTTCATGGAGATGGTTTTGCCTCAGTGGGTCAAGCAATAGGTGCCTTTTCAAAAACAAAAAGATGGACCTGGAGTAACACGGCGCAAGCTGATTATTCGTTTAAGCAAAAGCACAATATAAGTTTACTGGTAGGTCATGAGCAAGATCGCAGAACACGAACCGGCTATGGTATCTCCCGTACACAGGTTTCTGATCCTGTTTATAATGTACTGCAGGCAGGATGGGCTATTAATAACTCTAGTAACCAGATTTATGGAGAAAACTATCTCAGATCAATTTTTGGACGTGTAACTTATGATTTTAATAAAAAGTATTTTTTAACCGGAAACCTTCGCCAGGATGAATATTCTGCATTCCCGGGTCAAAAAGAAGTTTTTTGGGGTGCTTCAGCAGGCTGGTATGTGAGCAACGAAAAATTCTGGGGCGTAATGAAAAACGTGTTTAGTACATTCAAGTTTCACGGTAGTTACGGAAAAGTAGGGAACATTGACGGAATTGGCGATTACGGTTCTTATACCACTTACAATTCAGGTTTATATGGAGGCAATAATACGTTAGTATTTAACCAGGCAGGTAATCCAAATTTAAAGTGGGAAACCAGCAAGAAACTGGATGCAGGCGTTAATTTGGGTTTATTTAAAGACCGGGTTACTATAGATGCAACTTATTTCAAAAATAATATCAGTGGCCTTATATTAAATGTACCTCAGGCTCCATCAGCAGGATTACCTCCGGGAAGTTCAACTATTCCATTAAACGTTGGTAAAATGTACAACAAAGGGATAGAACTTGACCTTAATATTGTTCCGGTACAAAATAAAAACTTTACCTGGTCGCTGAACTTTAACTATACCAATATTCAAAATCGTGTAACAGAATTGACCCCTTCATTACAGGAAGTACTAACTTCAACTTCTACTTTAGAAACTATTAACAGAACCGCAGTTGGCTATTCTGTTGGCAGTCTTTGGTTAGTGCGTACTGATGGAGTTGACGCTGCCACAGGATCCCGGGTTTTACTAAATCAGATTGGCAACAGAATTTTATATCGTTTTGCACCTAAAGCAGGCGAATTTAACTGGAGTAATACCGATGGTACACAGTATAGAAAAGCTGATGGAACGCCTAATACCGTTAACCAATCGGCCGATGCTTATATGTACAATGCGCAACCTCAATTTTATGGAGGTTTAAGTAATAATTTCAGGTACAAAAGCTTTGATCTGGACGTATTGCTTACTTATCAGGGCGGAAATTATGTGTATTATGGATCATGGGCAGGTTTACATGATCAACGTTTCTGGAATAACTCACCTGATGTATTGGATGCATGGAAAAAATTTGGCGATGTAAGTCCAGTACCAAGGCCGGTTTATGGAGATAATCTTTCAAACGGATCGGCATTACCAATGACATACAGCTTATTCAAAGGAGATTTTATTAAAGTGAAAAATGTGAGCTTAGGTTACAACCTTCCGGCAGAATCGTTAAAACGTGTAAAAATGAGTAGTGCTCGTTTTTATGTAAGTGGATCAAATCTTTACATCTTTACAAAATATCCAGGGCCCGATCCGGAAGTTTCCTCCAATGGTACCACTTCCAGTGGTTTTGGTATTGACAGAAACACCATTGCCAATGGCCGTACAATCACAGTAGGAGTTAATATTGGTTTATAACAAAGTTGAATTTTAAGCATAAAAATTTCTAAAAATGAAAAATAAAATTGAATACCTGGTTAGTTTGACTTTTTGCGCCCTGGTAATTATTTCGTGTAATAAAAGTCAGCTAACACCTATTCCACAGACCTCTGTGCAGGATGCTTACGCTTTTGATACGCCTGATCGTATTTTAAACCAGGTGCGTGGTTTGTACCAGGGATTAAAGAACGGTAATTTTTATGGCGGCCGCTACCAGGTATTTGGCGACATAAGAGGCGAAGACTTTATTAATGAAACCACCAACGTGGTAACCGGCTTCGATGTGTGGAATTTAAATCCTACCGGAACTTCTACCAACTCTGTAAAAAATCTTTGGGCGCAGGCTTATTTTACCATTAATCTTTGCAATCTCTTTATAGACGGCATGGCCAGGAAGGGTACATCTGTAGTTGGCTCCGCAACTGCAAACAATTATATCGGTGAAGCCCGGTTAATAAGGGCATTATCTTATTACAGCCTTTTACAATTTTATGCAAGGCCTTATGCAGATGGTAATGGAACCAAACCAGGTTTACCTTTGAGATTAACCGGTATATCAACCCCTGGCTTTTCTGATTTGGCAAGAAGTACAGTGGCACAGGTTTACACCCAGGTAATTATCGATTTAGATTCTGCAGAAGCTAAATTGCCATTGACTTACGCTTCCGCCGAATTAAATACTACCCGTGCTCACCGCAATACAGCTATTGCTTTAAAAACGAGAGTTTATTTAACCTTGCAGAACTACACAAAAGTAATAGCCGAAGCTGTTAAATTGGCTCCCCAACCTGTGGCACCTTTCAGTGCTGTTACCTTACCGGCAGGGGTACCTCACGCTTTGCAGCCAAACATTACAACCGTATTTACAACCTATAACACAACAGAATCTATTTTTTCGTTGCCAATGACCACAACAACCGGCGATATCCCCGGTACTCAAAACCAGTTGGGTTTTTATTTTGTAAGAAATGGAGCAAACCCGGGTGCAGCAGAATATTCTTTAAATCAAACTACCGGAATATATGCCAATCCGAACTGGAGGGCAACCGATGTAAGAAAAATATCTTTGGTGTTTACGGCTGGTAATGGAAAAAGATTTGTTTCTAAATTTCTGGCCCCTTCGCCATATACAGATTATCCACCGGTAATCCGTTATTCTGAAGTACTGTTGAATTATGCTGAAGCACTTGCCCGTAACAACCCTGCTGTAGATGCAAAGGCTGTTGCTTTAGTTAATGCAGTACGTTTTCGTTCAGACACGGCTATTGCTTCTATTATTATACCGGCAACCCAAACTGATCTGATTAATGCCATCTTATTGGAAAGAAGAATTGAATTTTTAGGTGAGGGTATGCGTAACAATGACCTGATGCGTTTATTGCAAACTATTCCGGCCAAAGGTTCGGTACCTGCAAAAACACCGGCAGAAACAGGGTATATCTGGCCAATATCTTCTGATGAATTGTCGCTGAATAAATTAATGACAGACAACTAAAATAATTATTAAGGAAATAAAAAACTCCATTCATTTGTTTGATTGGAGTTTTTTTTTCAGATCGGTGGTATTAAAATTTATTTCAAAACGGCTGCGAGTTTATTTTGCAGCGCACTTTCTCTTAAATTAGTTGCAATTATTTTTCCAAGCGGGTCTATCAAAACATTGTAGGGAATTCCATCAAAGCCATACAGTGAAGTTGCTGCACTGCTCCAGTATTTTAAATCGCTTATGTGCTGCCAGTTTAATTTATCTTCTTTTATAGCATCAATCCAAGCCTGCTTGTTTTTATCGAGCGATACACCCAGTACGGTAAAATTTTTCTCTTTAAATTGATTGAAAGCTGCTACTACATTCGGGTTTTCGCCACGGCAAGGGCCACACCAGCTTGCCCAAAAATCTATCAACACGTACTTACCACGCAACTGGCTTAAAGAAAAAGGTTTATCATCAACATCGTTCATAGTTAGTTCAGGAGCTATATCGCCAACAGCAGGTTTTGAATTAGGTTTGGTTTGTGTTTGGGGTTGCGATGCCTGCATTTTTACATATACCAGTGCATCGGCAATTCCTTTATGATTGGGAAAGCGCTTTGCCAGTTTAGTCAAAGGGGCTTCAAACTTACTGATATCGACAGGGGCCAGGGTGGCGGCAAACAACGAAACAATGGGGCTTTTTGCCGTATCTGCATAGGCAAAACTGAAATCAGTGAAATTATCAGTTAAGGATTTCAGTTCGTCGGCAATAGTCATAAATGCGCTGTCCGTTGGTTGTGCACCAGCCTTGCGGAATTCTTCAATCACCCTGTTTTTATTGGAAATAAGCAGACTTACGCTATCCATATATTGAGTAAGTTTTTTTAAAGAACTGTTTGCAGGGTCGCTGAACGCACCGCTCAATGGCTCCTGACTGATTGCCGTGCCAGAAAAACTTATTTTACTTTCTTCATTGATAAAAATGGCGCTGGCACCTTCTGCGGTGCGTATCCGGAATAAGCCCTCTTCAGGAGCAATCGCTGAAAGCGTGAATTTCCCCGCCTTTATTTCACCAGTGTCTAATACTTCGGGCTGTTTTGCACTGAAGTATAACTGCTCCAGATAAATTTTCTGATCAGGCACGGCTTTTAATTCGCCAGTAAGTGTAAACTGGCCTTTATCGCCTTTGTTATTACAGGAAAACAAGATGGCAGCGATACCTGCCACAGCTAATAATTTTTTCATTTATTGATTGTTTAATTTTTTTTCAAGTATTGTATTTACCAATTGCATATCGGCTTTCCCCTTGCTTAATTTTTTTACTTCTCCTGCAAACAAACCTATTAACCCTTTTTTACCGGATTGATATTGTTTTACTTTATCGGGCATTTTTGCAATGGCTTCATTTACCCACTGCTCAATAGAACCGGTATCGGTTTCCTGTACCAGGTTCAGTTCGGTTGCAATCTGCAGCGGCTGTTTTTCAGGCTGGGTAAGCAACACCAGAAAAACTTTAGCAGATGCAATGCCAAAATTCAACACGCCGGTTTCAACCAATGCAATTAAGGCAGCGAGTTTTTCTGGAGGTAAAGAAAACGCTTTGTAAGTGATATTGCCGTCGTTTAAATGACTTTTAACCGGCCCCAGCAACCAGTTGGCAACAGCTTTATAATTATTTGTATGTTTTATTACAGCTTCAAAATATTCCGACTGATCCTTATCATCGCAAAGCACTCCTGCATCATAATCTGAAAGTTTCAATTCATTTGTATATCGCTGCTTTAAAGCATTTGGTAAAACCGGCAGTTCATTTTTTATCTGAACAAGATAATCATCGGTTATATGAAAAGGAGCCAGGTCGGGCTCAGGAAAATAACGGTAGTCATCGGCATCTTCTTTAGAGCGTAACAAAAAAGTACTGTTGTTATCTGCATTATAACTTCTTGTTTCCTGTATGATGGCTTGATTGTTTTCTACCAAACCGATCAATCTTTCCACCTCCACATCAATGGCTCTTTTTACATTGCGGATGCTGTTGAGGTTCTTCACTTCCACACGGGTACCCAGTTTTGTTTCGCCTTGCAGGCGGATGGAGATATTTGCATCGCAGCGCATGCTGCCTTCTTCCATATTGCCATCGCAAATGCCCAACCAGGTAACAATTTTACGCAGTTCGGTGATGTAAGCAAATGCCTCATCGCTGCTGTGCATA